>DASXMC010000187.1:0-2208 GCA_036495885.1 Allostellaceae bacterium
CTTACACGTTGCTGAAACAGCCGTTTTTGCCGCTGGTTCCGATTACTTCCTCAAATTACGTGGAAGACGAACAAAAGAATGATGATCGGAATCGGAATTCCGAGCAGCCTCGGCCCATTTAGATCCCTCCCACAAACACTATTTCTTGTTGACGATTTCTCGGACAGCGTCCTTGGCATGGCCGACCGCAGTTTGCGCCCGACCCTGTGCCTTTTCCTCTTTTCCCTCGGCTTCGGTCTGACGGTCGCCGGTGACCCGTCCGACACCTTCTTTGATTGCGCCGGTGACTTTTTTAGCCCCGCCGGCAACGCGGTCCTTATCCATCTGTGGTTTCCTTTGAGGTTCAAAGTCCAACTCAGAAACAAGGCCTTGTGATCATGGGTTCCGCAAAATGTTTCATCGGGGTTACGATATGGCGATAACCACGCCGGGAGGTGCGCAGTGCGTTAGCGGCGAGAGGAGAGTGAGCTACGCGGAGCCAATACTGCTGATAGCGTGTTTATCGGCTGAGCTGAAATTGATGCGCTGCAGGCGGTGGCTGCCGAAACCAATTCAGCCGGCACGGCGCGGCAGATGAGCCCAAAGAAGATCAAGCTTCCGAGCAAAAATATTGATCGGGGAAGACAGCATAGAGATGGCAGATCAGCTGCCCGAGCCCGGGCGTCTCCGCGGTAGTGACCCGTCGCGCAGCATCACCGCGATGTTGACCTTTTTGACGATGGGGGCGGTCGTCGCGGCTCTTTATTTCGGCCGCGAAGTGTTAGTGCCGTTTGCGCTCGCGGTGCTGTTGAGCTTTCTATTGGAGCCCGCGGTGCGGATGTTGCGGCGGCTGCGCGCCGGCCGGGTGAGCGCGGTCGGAGTGACCGTTGTCCTCGCCTTTCTCGCAATCTTTGCCTTTGGGGCGATCATCGCCGAAGAGGTCTCTCTGCTCGGACCCAACCTGCCGGAATATCAGTTCAATATTGAGACGAAGCTGCGCGCGTTGCCCAAGGCGGTACCATTGCAGCGCATGGCGGCGGCGCTGCACCGGGTGACTGCGGCGATGAGGCGCTCCGAAACCGCGCCCGCCTCGGCGCCGACCTCGGGCTCCGGCTCCGGCGTCGCGGCCGAACCGGCCAAACCGCTCCCGGTAGAGGTCGTTCAGCCGGAGCTGACACCGCTCCAGATCGCCGAAACCGTGGTCGGCCCGTTGCTGGCGCCGCTGGCGATGGCCGGGCTGGTCTTCGTCCTGGTCGTTTTCATGCTGCTCGAGCGCGAGGTATTGCGCGACCGCCTGTTGCGGCTCGCCGGGGGCGGCGACCTGCACCGTACCACCGAGGCAATGAACGAGGCGGCGCAGCGGGTCAGCCGCTATCTTCTTTCGCAGCTCGCGGTTAACGCCGTTGCGGGCACCCTGATCGGGATTGGGCTCGCCATCATCGGGATCCCCAACGCCGCGCTTTGGGGCATCCTTGTGCTGCTGCTGCGCTTTATTCCTTATATCGGCGTCGTTATCGCCGCGATTTTTCCGATGGCGCTCGCCATTGCGGTGGCACCCGGTTGGTCGCTGCTGGTGTGGACGGCCGTCCTGTTCATGGCCGTCGAAACCATCGTGGCGAACCTGGTCGAACCCCGCCTTTACGCCGGCACCACCGGGTTGTCCTCGATCGCGGTGATTATCGCAGCGGTCTTCTGGGCCTGGCTGTGGGGTCCGATCGGGCTGTTGTTGTCGACACCGATCACAGTCTGCCTGCTCGTTCTCGGGCGCCATGTGCCGCAACTGCGCTTTCTCGACGTGATGCTCGGCAGCGAGCCGGTGCTCACACCCGACGAAACGTTTTACCAGCGGCTGCTCGCCGGCGACCCGGAAGAAGCGACCGAACAAGCCGAGGAGTTCGCAAAAGAGCGGTCGCTCGACGAATTTGCCGAGGAAGTGGCGCTCCCGATGCTGGCACGGGCCCAGGCCGGCAGCGATCGCGGGATTTTGCCGCCGGAGCGGCGCGAGATGATCAAGGACAACTTTGCCCGAATTCTCGAAAACCTGTTCGACGATTCGGTAATCGAGGCCGATCCCGAGCCGGACCGGGAGGCAAGCCCTCCCGAGAGTGGCTTTATCGCATGCGTCGCCGGACGCAACGAACTCGACGAAGCGGCGGCCATGCTGCTGGCCAGCCTGTTGCAGGCGCGCGGCCATCGCGCCTACGTCTTTGAAGTTGACGCCGCCGGCGC
>DASXMC010000188.1:0-5491 GCA_036495885.1 Allostellaceae bacterium
GTGGTGCCGCATAGCGGTGCGATCGGCAGCGTCGCCTTGTTCGTGTTCTGCTATGCGGTGATCTTCAGTATGTATGGCGGCGGCTTTGCGACCGTTCCCGCCTATTTGCGCGATCTCTTCGGCACCCGCTATGTCGGCGCCATCCACGGCATGCTGCTGACCGCGTGGTCGATGGCGGGTATCCTCGGTCCGGTGTTGGTCAATTACATCCGCCAATACAACGTCACCCACGGGGTCGCGGCCGCACAGGCCTACAATGTGACGATGTATGTGATGGCGTGCCTGTTGGTCGTCGGCTTTGTCGCCAACGCCCTGATCCGGCCAGTCGCCGAGCGGCACTATATCGGCGAGACCGACGCTTTGGGTGTGGGCCGCGGCATCGCAGCGGGGCGTTGATGATGCCGGATAATCGCCAAAGGACCGCCGGGCAAAAGACGGCGGGGTATCACGGCCTTAAGCTCGCACTCGCCTGGGGATTTGTCGGGATTCCGCTGGTGTGGGGCGTGGTTCAGACGTTGGTCAACGCGATCAAGGCGTTTCACTGAAGCACCACTCCGCCAACGCGTTTGCCGCGGCTCGCGGATGCGCGCGGAACCAGTGTATCTATCTGGTCCGGAAGTTCGAAAATCATCCGCATTGCCATCCCGACGAAGGTCGGGACCCACTGCGGCCGTAGGTACGGGCCTTCGCCGGTATGACAAGAGGAAACGCTCCGCCGCGGCCCCAGAATAACGGGTTTTGCGTTCATCGCCCCTGCTAGAAACAGGGGCGATGCCGCAGTTGGCGAGATCCGCCGCCGTCAGGCTGCGTGCAGCAGTTCCAGCGCCTCTTCGTAGACTGCCATGTTCTTGCCGAACGAGATCGCCGCCGCCTGGACGCCGCAAACCAGATGCATCCAACGCCAGGGTTCGCGGGTGGCGTGGAATTCCTCGACAATCGCCTGGTGATGCTTGAAAGCGTGCATCTCGGTGAAGTTGTCGTGGCACACGATCTCAGCGAGACGCGCAATCAGCGCCTGGGCGCTATACCCGCAATTGACATATTGCTGGGCGAGATTGACCGTGGCCCGGACTTCCGGAACCGCCCGCATCAGCCCGAGATTGCTGACCTGGGACCAGTCGGTCGGCGGCTGGGTATAGATGCTGTGGGTGATGGCGTCCAACAGCGCGTCCTGCGTGCGCGGCGGCAATGCTGCAACAGCGGTCCAGTCCGGCTGCGGGTAGGGCTGCATCCGGCCGGCGGTTGACCGGATCTCCGGGCCCGATTGCCAGGTCATCAGCAACAGCAGCTTGTTGCGCAGGCTCAAACCGTCCAATTTGAGCAAATAGCGGCGCAAATTGGCGCTGGTGTGCAGGTGGACGTCCATCGGATTGCCGCCGAGCGAGCGCAGGAAGAGCCCGGCTGCCCCGATCGACAACGCTTCGCCCGCCCCGTCGAGCGACAGGCCCTCGGCCAGCGCCTTCGCCATCAGCACCGGAATATCGGCAAAGACGCCGACCTGGCCGATGGCTTCGCCCAGCGCGCCAATCGCGGCGGTTTCGTCCTCGCCGCTCTCTTGGCGGGTGACCCGGGTCATCAGCTGATGCTCTTCGATCAGCATCTCGATCTCGGGCAACGCCGGGGCGGTCGGGAACCGCGACGCATAACGCACCGCAGGCCGCATCAGGACCGAGAAATACTCGGGATCGACCGCCTTGGTCTCGATGGCGCGCCAAGTGAACGCCGGAAAAGCGAAGTAGTGATCATCGACGATGTTTTTGGGGATCGCCACGCTCATCAAGAGATCGAACGCCTCGATCCGCGGAGCGTGGTCCCACAGCCACAGGAAAAGGTGGTCGGCCTTGTTATTTTCGCCGCGATTGACGGCAGCCAAGTATGCCGCCTTGGTCGCCTCGACCCCACCCGCGTCCTCCGGGTTAAACTCCAACAGGCTGTAGGGTCCCATCGCCGGATGGTGGATGTGTTTGTTCGACAGCGCCACATGCTGCATCACCGGGAGAAACTTGTTCTCCCCCTCGAGGCGTCCGACCAGCTGCGATACCGCATGCAGGCCCACGAGCGGATGCAACGGGCCGCCGTGATGACCGGGCGGCAGGTCGGTGGAGCGGATCACCGCAAGCGCGGAGGCTGTCAGCATGGTCTGCGTCGGCACCCCGGCGCGCAATTTTTCTAAAGTGCGGTCGAGGATCTCCTCGGGCGGCGTGTCCTCGATGAATTGCACCAGGGGCTCAATGGCCTCGGAATATTGTACGCGTTGCGGTGCAGCCATGGTGGTTTCTCCTGATCGTGGTTGCTGCTCGGTTTGCTCTTTCACCTTTTGATTACCGCAGCACCTCCCTGGTTCCCCTTTGCCGTGATAACCGCAACGGGTCAGCGGCCGGCGTTGAACCGCCGGCGCTATGGCGATTGGGGATCGAGTAGTGCGCCATCATCAATCAGCAGCATATTGTCCAAGACCGCGGGGTCAATTGACATATCTGCAGGGTCAAGGAGACAAAACTGCGCATCTCGGCACCATGAGCTAGGGGACTCCCGCGGTATTTGACCGCGCCGCATCAGCAGGCCCCGTTTTGAGTAAAACGCAGGCACATTGGGCTCCGCAGCGGCGTTTCGGCCGAGCCGGGCCCGGGTTCAACCGGACCCGCGTAAGTGGCGTGACGCCGGAATGCGCCCGCAAACGTTTTCCCTGCGGCAACTGCAATGATCATCGGCACCGCCGGACATATCGACCACGGCAAGACTGCGCTGGTGCGGAAGCTGACCAGTATCGACCCCGATCGGCTGCCGGACGAAAAACGGCGCGGCATGACGATCGACCTCGGTTTTGCCTATCGCTCGCACTCTGCGGGTACGGACGAAGCCGATGCGGAGATCCTGGGTTTTGTCGATGTTCCCGGGCACGAGCGCTTTATCCACAACATGCTGGCCGGTGTCACCGGCATCGACTATGTGCTGCTGGCCGTCGCCGCCGATGACGGCCCGATGCCGCAAACCCGCGAGCATCTCGACATCGTTTCGCTGCTCGGGGTCACCCGCGGGGTGGTGGCGCTGACCAAAGCCGATCTGGTCGACCGCCACCGGCTCGCCGAGGCCGAGGGCGAGGTGCGCGAACTCCTTGCCGGCTCAACCCTCGAGAATGCTGTGATTCTGCCGGTGTCGAGCGTCACCGGCGAAGGGATCGCCGCTCTCGAAGCCCAACTCGTCGGCGCCGCCGATGCGCAGCGGGTCCGCGAGCCGCAGGGCGAGTTTCGCATGGCGGTCGACCGCAGTTTTGTGCTGCCCGGCATCGGCCTCGTCGTCACCGGTGCGGTCGCGGCCGGCCATGTCGCGGTGGGCGAGCGCGCGGCGCTGACCCCGTCTGGCATCGAGGTGCGGGTCCGCAGCATTCATGCACACAACCGGCCGGTGCCCGAGGGCCGGGCCGGAGAACGCTGCGCGGTGAACCTCGCCGGGGCGCGGGTTGATCGCGCGCGAGTGCGGCGCGGCGATTGGCTCGTAGCCCCGGCATTGCACGCGCCGCGGAGCCGGCTCGACGCCAGTTTGCGCCTGCTGCCTGGCGAGGCTCCGACAGCAAAGGCCGGATTGCCGGTTCACCTCCATCTCGGGGCTGCTCGAATCGGGGCGCGGTTGACGCCGCTCGTTGTCGCACCGTCGGAAACCGGTGCCGGGCTGCCGGTGCGCCTCACCCTCGAACGCCCGATCGGCGCCTGGCGCGGCGACCGCTTTATCCTGCGCGACGCTTCTGCCAGTCGCACAATCGGCGGCGGTGTGGTGCTCGATCCCGACCCGCCGAACCGCGGCCCGCGACACCCCCAACGGTTCGCGGCTTTGGCCGCACTCGCCCATCCGCAATCCGCGGTGGCGCTGAGGGAGCTTCTCGACTTGTCTCCCAGCGGCGTCGACCTCGACCGGTTTGCTCTCGCATCGGGGATGACCGCGGCGGAGATCACGGCCGCCTGCCGGGAGGCTGGAGCGTGCGTGCTGAAGGCCGAGGGGTCTCACCACGGTGTTGCGTTATCGCCGCCGCATTTGGCGGCATTGCGGCGAGACGTCGTCAGCTCGCTTGCGACACATCATCGATCGGCGCCCGAAAGCCCGGGCCCGGGTCTCGACCAGCTGCGCGTGACACTGACCGTGCGGCTGCCGCCGCCTCTGTTTCGGGCATTGCTGGAGACGCTCGTCGAAGAGCGGGCCATCGCCATTGTCGGCGCTGCGGTTCGCCTGCCAGGACACAATGCCGCTTTGCCGCCATCTGCGGCGGCGATCTGGGCGCGGATTCGCGGACGTCTCGACGCCAGCGGTTTCGAGGCGGTGTGGGTGCGCGACCTCGCCAGCGAGCTGTCCTATCCCGAGGACGCGATGCGGCTATTGATGAAGCGGCTCGCGCGGATGGGTGAAGTTGTCGAGGTGGCGCCCGACCGCTTCTATCGCCGCCAAACCGTGCAGGAGATGGCGGCAATGGTGGCGCAGATGTGCTGTGCGGCAGCCGACGGCACGGTGACTGCTGCGGCGTTTCGCGACCGCATCGCGACCGGGCGCAAGCTTGCCATCATCATCCTCGAATTTTTCGACCGCACCGGTGTCACGATCCGCCGCGGCGACCTGCGCAAAATCAACCTCAATCGCGTAGCCAACGAATGATTACAAGCTCCGGACGACGACGCCCATGCGACCGGCAGTACGGCATCCGCACGGATTTTCGGCCATGTCAATTATCGCGCCAGCGGTTTCAACTATGAAGCTTTAGGACCGCGCCGAGAATGGATAAACCCGCAGCGAGCATCACGCCCATTCTGACGCTTAGGCGAAGGGTCTGCGTCTCAAGTGCAGTTCTGAGGTCCTCTTTGGTGACGAGCTCGTTCATGATGAACATACGGGCCGCATCTGCGTGGGCTTCCGCCTGATCTTGCGGTATTCCGTTCGCGCGGAGATGTCGGGCAAAGGCTAAACTATCGAAGGTGAACGCCATCCCGTCTCCAATATAGCATGTTGGCGCTTATTTAGCCACGCGTTGCGACCATTGGAGATGGAGTATCCCGCACACAAGTTTATCAAACGCCAAGGGGCTTGGGTGCGTTCGCTCGGCAGCAAGCTGAGCTCCGATCACGCCGGTTTCTCCTCTCACCGGATTTGGCTACCTTTGTTCCCGCTCCGGTACAGAGCGGTTTCAGCCCGCCAAACCCTCGGGGCGATGGAGCTGCGGGGGCTCGCGGGTGACGGTGCGTCGGCCGCGCTTCCAGACCGCGAGCGGCGGGCGGATCTGGGCGATCGCCTGCTCCGGGCTCTCAGCGTCGATGATTACGATATCGGCCGGGTTGCCGGGTTTGAGACCGTAATCGCCGAGGTTCAGGAGACGGGCCGACCGCTCGGTCAGCATCGAAAAGCACTCGCGCAACTGCTCGGGGCGGCCGATCTGCAGAACATTGGCGTGCAGATTGGCCATCCGGATCAATGAGCAATCGCCGTAGGGGGTGACCGGGTTCAACACGTT
>DASXMC010000189.1:0-1524 GCA_036495885.1 Allostellaceae bacterium
TGGGTAAAAGCAAACGGCAACAGCGGCAGCGCGCTGCTCGGCGCCAGATCGCCCAAGGTGGCACCTGCGACAAAAAATTCGAGCGCGCCCTCGCGCATATCGGCGAGCATTTGCGGGTCGGGACCGAGCCGGCTTTCGGGAAACACGTCGAGCCGCAGCGCGCCGCCGGTGTCCCGCTCGATCGCCGCGGCCATTTCGGTGAGCCGGCGCACGGTCGGGCTGCCGACCGGCTGGTTCAGCCCCAGCCGGTAATGGAAGGAGGGGGTTCGCTGGGTCTGCATCTCCCGATCATAATCGAGCGGGCCGGCGGCGCAATGGCAGGACCGCGGGGTAGTGACGCGGTTTCGAATTGGGCACGACTTGCCCGGGCTTGGCCCGGGTATCCACGAGAGGCCAATATGGCGGTGCCGCGGCTCGTGGATGGCCGGGCCAAAGCCCGGCCAAAACGGCTGGAACTGAGACAACACGGGCAAAGCCAATCACCACCGCCCGCGGGGATTCCTTCAGCGTCTTTGCGCTGTTGCCGGCTCGAGCGATACGCGAACCGCGATTTTCGTTTTGCTTATCTGGCCGCCCTCAGCGGGACCGGCCCCAGGCGATAAACCCGTCGTTTTTGAGGCCGGGCTTGCCGTAGGTCAAGGGCGCGCCGGCCAGGGTCTCGACCCGGCCGCCAGCGGCTTCGAGGATTGCCTGCCCGGCTGCAGTATCCCATTCCATCGTCGTGCCAAAACGCGGGTAGAGATCGGCCTCGCCCGCGGCGAGCAGCCCGAATTTGAGGGCGCTGCCGCATTTCATCCGCTCCAGCACCGGATAGCTTTCGAGAAACTCGCCGACCCGGCGGCTGTTCTCGTGCGACCGGCTGTGGACCACGACCAGCCCGTGCTGCGACGGCGCGCGCGCGCGGATCCGTTCGACGGCACCACCTCGCCGCTGACGCGTGGCCCCATCTGCGGCGCAGCCGGTGTAGGTAAGACCGACAGCGGGCCCATGCAGCACGCCCAACACCGGACGCCCGTCTTCAACCAGACCGATGCAGACCGAGAACTCGTCGTTTTTGGCGACGAATTCGCGCGTCCCGTCGAGCGGATCGACGACCCAGAAGCACGCCGGACAGGCCGGCAGCCCCTCGGCCTCGCACAATTCTTCGGAAACGACCGGGATCTCGGGAAACGCCGCTTTCAGGGTGGCGACGATGATCCGCTCGGCGGCAAGGTCGGCTTCGGTCACCGGGGTTTTGTCGAGCTTATGCCGGACGTCGAAATCCTGCGCGTAGACCGCCATGATTGCTTCGCCGGCGGCAAGTGCGGCCTCCCGGGCGGCAGCGATGAGCCGCTCGCATTGCGCGCCGGTCATGCGGCTTGCCGTGCTGCGGCGGCGTGGATTGCCTGCCACAAGCGCTCGGGGGTTACCGGCATGTCGATGTGTTCGATGCCGAGCGCATACAGTGCATCGACAATTGCGTTGATAAACGCCGGCGGGGCGCCGATCGCACCTGCTTCGCCCGCGCCCTTGAGGCCGAGCGGG
>DASXMC010000190.1:0-1843 GCA_036495885.1 Allostellaceae bacterium
TTGGGCGGGGCCGGGTGATTGGAATGGTCGGTGTGGAACGTCTCGCCGGAGATGTAGCGCTTTCCCGGTACCGTCTGCTCGTTTGAGACATAATAGATTTGCGGATAGCCGGGGACGTGCATTTCGCGTTTGTCGTGCTGAAAGAGCTCGCCAAAGATCTGGGCGGCGGCGATGAACTGCGGCGGGGTGAATTGCTGGTCGCGGATCACCAGCACGTGATGCCTAGCAAAAGCGCGGTTCAAGGCCGCCCGGGCATCGTCATCGACCGGCCGGTTCAAATCGATGCCGCGCACCTCGGCGCCGGTGTGCGGCGTCAGCGGCGTGATCGTGTAATTCATCCTCGCACTCCTGCATTCGGGGTCAGGCTGCGGCGCAGGCCACTTTTTCCGTGGCTGAGGACATTACCACATCGGGTGCTGCGGCATCATCGGGTTGCTGTTGCCGACTGGCTTTGCCATGAGAATTAGGTCAGCGCGAAATCGCCGAAGCCGAACCGGACGCGGGGAGGCGCTGCGCGACGGCTGGGCTCGGCGAGCGCTGCACGAGCATGGACGCGGCCGACGGCGCAGCGTAGGTTCCCAAGCATGTTCCGGCCGGTCGGTTTGGCACCCTACGCCTCAAATCCCCAGCAGAGCCGGGGGCGGCTCCATTCCGAACCGGAGCATGCGCTGCGCTCGCCGTTTCAGCGCGATCGCGATCGCATCATCCACTCGACCGCATTTCGACGGCTGACCCACAAAACCCAGGTCTTTGTTTATCACGAGGGCGACCATTACCGCACCCGACTGACCCACAGTCTCGAGGTCGCGCAAATCGCGCGCACAATCGCCCGCGCGCTGGGGCTCGACGAGGATCTCGCCGAGGCAGTGGCACTCTCCCATGACCTCGGCCACACCCCTTTTGGCCATGCCGGCGAAGACGCGCTCAATGCCGAAATGGCGCATTTTGGCGGTTTTTCGCACAACGACCAGACTTTGCGCATTCTGACCCGGCTCGAACGCCGCTACGCTGAATTCGACGGTCTAAATCTGACTTGGGAAGCGCTCGAAGGCACGGTCAAGCATAATGGTCCGCTGCGTGGTCCCGGCATCGAACGACCGGTGCCGCCGACGATCGCCGAATACGACCGCAGCCAACCCCTCGACCTCGACACTTACGCTGGACCTGAGGCGCAGGCCGCCGCCCTCGCCGACGATATCGCTTACAACAACCATGATATCGACGATGGTTTGCGCGCCGGATTGTTCGCGGTTGCCGACCTCACCGAGGTTCCGTTGGTCGGCCCAGTGTTCGGAGGTGTCGCGCAACAATATCCCGGCATCGAGGAACCGCGACTGATCCATGAAGCGATCCGGCGGGTGATCGATCGCATGGTCGGCGACTTGATCGCCGAAACGCGCGCGCGACTGGCCGACAGCGGGGTGCGGTCAGCGGCGCAAGTGCGCGCTCTAAGCGAGCCGGTCGTCGCCTTTTCTGCCGTGATGCGCAAAAACGATCGGGCCCTAAAGGAGTTTCTGTTCGAGCGCATGTACCGGCACTACCGCGTCAACCGGATGAGCTCAAAGGCGCGCCGCGTCATCCACGACCTGTTCACGCTCTATCTAGCCGAGCCCGAATGTCTGCCCGGCGAATGGCGCGGGCTCGCGGCTGGCCCCGACGATCCGCGCACCGCGCGCGTCGCCGCCGATTATCTCGCCGGCATGACCGACCGCTACGCGCTCGACGAACATCACCGGCTCTTCGACGCCTACGCCCCGACGTAGCGCTAGCCGATCACCCACAGCATCGCAAAAAATTGCGACCAACTTTCGGAACGCACCCGGGTATCCACGTCTTGGAAACC
>DASXMC010000191.1:0-3450 GCA_036495885.1 Allostellaceae bacterium
CTTTTGAACACCGGATCGAGCAGGCCGGCGATGCCGGGGTATTGCGCCAGCACCGCTTCCCTTACCACCGGTGCCGGAGCGTAGACAATTTGCGCGTCTTTGTCGTCGGCAAGAGCGACGAGGCCGAGTGCCGCGATTGCCACATCGGTGCCGTAGGCCATCGCCGCATTGACCCCGGACATGCCCTCGGCCGCCGCGCGCACTGTCGCCGAAGTGTTGCCGCCCGAGAGCGTCAGCAGTTGCCCATCGCCGAGGCGAAACCCGTACGCCGCCTCAAACGCCGGCAAGGCCGACGGGCTTTCGACGAACTCGGCCGATGCCGCGAGGTATACGTTGCCGCCGTTGTTCACATAGCGGGCGAAATCGCTCATCGTTTTGAGCTGCGCGCGCCGCGCCAGGTCCTTGCGCACGGCGATGACCCAGGTGTTGTTGGCCGGCGCCGGCGTGAGCCAGATCAGGTGGTTCTTGGCGCGGTCGAGGGCTGCCACTTTGGCATAGCCCTGGGCCCAGTTCTTCCACACCGGATCGGCATCCAGGTGAAAGAACAAGGCGCCATTGCCGGTGTAATCGGGGTAGATATCGATCTGTCCGGCGAGAATGGCGGCGCGCACGATGTTGGTCGGGCCGAGCTGCAACCGGTTTTGCGCCGGAATTCCGTGACCGCCGAGCATTGCGAGGATCATGTTGCCGAGGAGTGCCCCCTCGGTATCGATTTTTGAGGCTACGACGACCGGCGCCCCCGCAATCGCCACACCCCCCCACAGGAGTGCCGCAGCGGCGATCACCACCAAAAACAGCATCCGGCGCATATTAGAGACTCGCAGAGCTTGCGACGGTAGCCATGCCACCTCGCCAACATCCAAAGGTCAAGGCGTCCTCTGATATGTTTTTTTGAATCCCTGACTGCGGTTGGCGTGGGAATGAGGAAAGCTAGTCGTGCGAACCGGTCGAGCTCAGTGCGCCGTTTACCATGTCCTGGGCTTCGCTGAGGATGCGGTCGAGGTGCGCCTCGTCCTTGAAGCTTTCGGCGTAGATCTTGTAGACGGCTTCGGTGCCGGACGGCCGAGCCGCGAACCAGCCACTGGCGGTGGCGACCTTCAACCCGCCGATCGGCGCGTCGTTCCCCGGCGCGCGGCTCAGCTTGGCGGTAATTGGCTCGCCGGCCAAGCTCGACTCTTTAACAGCCGCGGGCGACAGTTTTTCCAGCCTCGCTTTCTGCTGGGCTGTCGCCGGCGCGTCGATGCGCGTGTAATAGGCCGTCCCAAACTCCGCTTCGAGTGCGCGGTAATGCTCCCCCGGGTCCTTGCCGGTCGAGGCGGTGATCTCCGCGGCCAAGAGATCCATGATCGGGCCGTCCTTGTCGGTCGTCCACACGCTGCCGTCATGCCGCAGAAAGCTGGCCCCGGCGCTTTCCTCGCCGCCAAAGCAATAGGAGCCGTCGAACAGGCCGGGTACAAACCATTTGAACCCGACCGGCACCTCGGCGAGCCGCCGCCCGGCCTTGTGCACGACATCGTCGATCATGCTGCTGCTGACCAATGTCTTGCCGATTGCAGCGTGGGCCGGCCAGTGCTGGCGATGCGTGAGCAGATAGCCGATCGCGACCGCCAGGTAATGATTGGGGTTCAACAGCCCCGCCGATGGCGTGACAATACCGTGCCGGTCCGAGTCCGGGTCATTGGCGAACGCGACCCGGTACCGGTCCTTGAGACCGACCAACCTTGCCATTGCGTAGGGGCTCGAACAGTCCATACGGATCTTGCCGTCATGATCGACGGTCATGAACGAGAAGGTCGGATCGACTTTCGGGTTCACGACGGTGATGTCCAGCTTGTAGATCGCGTTGATCGGCTCCCAGTAATGCACTGCCGCACCACCGAGCGGATCGACAGCGAGCTTGAGCCCGGCCTCGCGAATGGCCTCCATATCGACGACGTTGCGCAGATCCTCGACATAGGGGTGGATCAAATCTTCCGGATGCGTCGTGTTCGCCCGCAGGGCCATGGCGGCGGCGAGCCGTTTCACCTCGGCATTGCGATTGCGCAATAATTCATTGGCGCGGTCCTCGACCCATTGGGTCACGTCGGTGTCCGCCGGCCCGCCATTGGTCGGGTTGTATTTGAAGCCGCCGTCCTCGGGCGGGTTGTGCGAGGGTGTGACGACGATGCCGTCGGCCAGATGCGCGGTGCGACCGCGATTGTAGACAAGGATGGCGTGCGAGATGACCGGTGTCGGGGTCACCCCGTCGTCGCGCTGGATGATCGTCTCCACTCCATTGGCCGCCAGCACTTCGAGTGCAGTGCGCTGCGCTGGGCCGGACAGCGCATGGGTGTCCTTGCCCAGGTAGAGCGGACCGTCCGTGCCCTGGACATGCCGGTAATCGCAGATCGCCTGGGTAATGGCGAGAATATGGGCCTCGGTGAACGACCCACGAAACGGCGACCCGCGATGCCCGCTGGTGCCAAAGCTGACCCGTTGCTCGGGGTCGTCAAGATCGGGCTGGCATTCGAAATATTCGCGGTCGAGACGGGCGAGATCGACCAGCATTTCCTTGGGCGCAGGTTTGCCGGCTAACGGCGAGATGGTCATCGGAAAATTCCCTTCTGATCAGCGATCTTTCAGCGGTGCGACCCCGACTGTTGTCGGTCGTCGTGGCGGGATTGTTTCGTCGCTCCGCTCTTCGCAATGACACCATTTACGGCGTCATTGCTAGACCCCCGGTCCGCGCTTTGAGGCTGGGCAAGAATTGCCTTGCATCGGCGCTGTACGTGGTTCGAGACGCGGCCGGGCCTCGCCGGGTCGCTCCTCACCATGAGGTTAGCCTCTAATGGCATTAGATAAACTCGTCATCCTGAGGCGCCCTCGCAAAGCGAGGCCTCGAAGGACGCACAGCGTTGATCCAGCGCCACTCACATTCTTGCCCAGCCTCTTTGCGCGGCCCGAGGATAAACGCAGCGAAGCAATCTCGGCGACACGCGCCTCGGTGCCACGCCTTCGGTTCGTACAATTAAGACACCGGGCAGGGTTTCGCGTTCCAGATCTCGGCGGCATATTGCGAGATCGTGCGATCGCTCGAAAACTTGCCGGAGCCGGCCACGTTGAAGATGGCCCGGCGCGCCCATTCATGGCTGTCGGCATACAATGCCGTCAGCCGGTGATCGGCCTCCATATAGGATTGGAGGTCGGCGAGATGCATGTAATGATCGCCGCCGGCCAATAGCACATCGCGCAACGGCGCAAATATCCCGGGCTCGTAGCGGCTGAAGTAGTCGGCGCTGATCATGTCTAATGCCGCGTGGGTTTCCGGATCGTGATCGTAATGCCAATGCGGATTGTACCAGCCACGGCTGTCTGCGACTTGATCCGCGGTCAAGCCGAACAGGAAGAAATTGTCTTCGCCGGCCTCTTCGGCCATCTCGATCGTCGCACCATCGCGGGTGCCGATGGTCA
>DASXMC010000192.1:0-2317 GCA_036495885.1 Allostellaceae bacterium
AATTGCGAGCATGTGATCGATGCCGCGGCCAGAATGGCCGAGGCGTTGTTGCGCGCCGACCCGGCGGTATATGTCATCGCCACGAGCCGGGAACCGCTCAAGTCAGAAGGGGAGTGGATCCATCCGGTGCCGCCGCTCGCCATCCCGGCGGGGGATGCCGAGGATCAGGTCGACCTCCTGCGATACAGCGCCGTTCGGCTGTTTCTCGACAGGGCGCGGGCCGCGGAGCCGCACTTCGCGACGGACGGGCGCGTTGCAGCGATGGTTGCCGCCATCTGCCGGCGGCTCGACGGCATCCCGCTGGCGATCGAGCTGGCGGCGGCGCGCGCCGCCTCGCTCGGCATCGAGGAACTCGCCGCGCGTCTCGGCGATCGCTTCCAGCTGCTGACCGGCGGCCGGCGGACGGCATTGCCGCGGCATCAGACCTTGCGGGCGACGCTCGACTGGAGCTACGAGCTCTTGTCCGAGCCAGAACGCGTGGTCCTTCGGCGCCTGTCGGTGTTCGCCGCCACCTTCGTGTTGGAAGCTGCCGCCGCGGTTGCAGCGGACCCCGAGATCGTGCGCTCGGAGGTCGTCGATGTCCTTTCCAATCTCGTTGCGAAGTCACTTGTTTCGACCGAATCCAACAGCCGCACCGAGCGATACCGGCTGCTCGACACGACGCGGGCCTACGCGCTCGAAAAGCTTGGCCAAAGCGGTGAGTTGGACGCGGTCGCGCGTCGCCACGCTGAATTTTACCGAGACCTTTTCGAGCGGGCCGAAACCGAATGGGAAACGCGGCCCACCACCGAATGGTTGGCCGATTACGGGTGGCGTCTCGACAATTTGCGCTCGGCGCTCGGCTGGGCGTTTTCGCCGAACGGCGATTCGATGATCGGCGTGGCGCTAACTGCCGCCGCGGTGCCCTTGTGGATGCATTTGTCTCTGATGGAGGAATGCCGCGGCCGCGTCGAGCGTGCGCTCGCCACTCTCGGGGCTGGAGCGAACAGGGACGTGCGCCGGGAAATGAAACTCCACGGCGCGCTAGCCGCATCGCTGATGTATACCAGAGGCACCGTTCCCGAGATCGGCCCGGCCTGGACGAAGGCTCTCGAGATCGCAGAGAGCCTGGATGAACGGGAGTACCAGCTGAGGGCGCTCTGGGGCCTTTGGTCTCATCAGATCAGCACCGGTCAATATCGGCTCGCGCTGGGACTGGCGCACAGGTTCTGCACCTTGGCTGCACAGAGCACCGACCCGGCCGACCAGCTGATCGGCGATCGAATGATCGGCGCGACGCAGCATTGCCGGGGAGACCAACCCAGCGCGCGGCATCATATCGAGCGCATGCTCACTCGCTATACCGCTCCCGATCACCGCTCTCATGTCATTCGCTTTCACACCGACCAGCGGGTAACGGCGCGCGCCTTCCTGGCACGGATCCTTTGGCTGCAGGGATTCCCGGATCAAGCAATGCGCACCGCCGAACGCAACGTCGAGGCCGCTCGCGCTGCCGATCACGCGTTGTCGCTGTGTTACGCATTGGCCCAGGGCGCATGCCCGGTCGCACTCTATGTGGGCGATCTGCCTGCAGTCGAACTTTACGTCGGGATGCTGTTCGATCATGCCGCGAGGTATGGGCTCGGCCTCTGGCGCGCTTGGGGTCGTGGCTTTGAGGGAGTCCTCGCTGTGAGGCGCGGCGATGACATCAAGGGATTGCGTCTTCTGCGCGCCGGCTTCGACGAGCTAGGGGGGGCCAACTCCCACCTGCGCTACATCTCTTTCCTTGGCACCTTGGCGCGAACCTTGGGCCGCCTCGGTCAGGTCGACGCCGGATTTGCCGCGATCGAGGAGGCGCTCGATCGGTCCAACCGCACCGAAGAACTCTGGCGAATTGCCGAGTTTCTGCGCATCAAAGGGGAGCTGCTTCTGCTGCGGGGCGGAGCCGCAAGCGCTCCGGCTGCCGAAGATCACTTCCGGCAAGCGCTCGACTGGGCGCGCCGGCAAGGCGCCCTGTCTTGGGAACTGCGGGCCGCCACGAGCCTTGCCCGGCTGCTGCGCGACCAGGGTCGTACCGCCGATGCTTCGGCGCTCCTTCAGCCGGTCTACGACCGGTTTACCGAAGGGTTCGACACCGCTGACCTCAAAACGGCAAAAGCGCTTCTCGACACCCTCCAATAGCGGGCGTCGCAGCGGCCGCTTTCGGCGCAAAGCCGTCCGTCATTGTGGCTGAGCGAAAGCTGCGGCCTTGACGAGAACATATCATGAATCTATGCTCGTGGCCTCGTTCGCTCTGGAGCCCCGCTGATGCCGGACATCGTTGCCGATCCGCCTTCAC
>DASXMC010000193.1:0-4252 GCA_036495885.1 Allostellaceae bacterium
CACATAGGCGCGATGGGCGATCTGGAGCGCCATATTGGCGTTCTGCTCGACCATGAAAATCGTCGTCCCCTGCCGGTTGATCTCGCCGATAATGTCGAACACCTGCTCGACATAAGCCGGCGACAATCCCATCGACGGCTCGTCCATGCACAAGAGCTTGGGGTGCGCCATCAGCGCGCGGCCGATCGCCACCATCTGCTGCTCGCCGCCCGAGAGGGTGCCGGCGAGCTGCCGCAGCCGTTCGCGAACGCGCGGGAACAGCGTGAAGACGCGCTCGAGATCGGCTTCGAACTCCGCTCCGCGCGGCCGGGTGTAGGCGCCCATTTCGAGATTTTCGTAGACCGTCATGCGCGGGAACAGACGCCGCGCTTCGAGCACCGGGGCAATCCCGCGCCGCACCCGCTCGGCGGTGCTGACCCCGTTGAGCGAGCGGCCTTCGTAGATAACCTCGCCGCGAGTGGGACGGACGATGCCCATAATCGCTTTCATCGTCGTCGATTTGCCCGAGGCGTTGCCACCCAAAAGGCAGACAATCTCGCCGGCCTCGATCCGGTAGTCGACCGCCTTCAGCACATGGAGGTCGCCGTAATGGGTGTCGACCGCCTTGAATTCGAGCAATGTTGCGCTCACGCGAACGCGGCACTCCGGCCGAGATAGGCGCGGATCACCTCCTCATCGCGGCGCACCGTCTCGGGCGGCCCTTCGGCGATTTTTTCCCCGTGATCGAGCACGACGACCGTCTTGGCGAGGCTGACGACGACGTCGAGCTTGTGTTCGATCAGCACGATCGTGAGCCCGGCTTCGTGCAGGCTCTTGATCTGCTCGGCAAGCTCCAGGGTTTCGGCCGGGTTCATACCGGCGGTCGGCTCGTCGAGCAACAACAGCCGCGGCCGCGAGGCGAGGGCACGGGCAATCTCGGTGCGCCGCCGGTTGGCGTAAGACAGGCTCGCCGCGAGATGGTCGGCGCGGGGCAATAGGCGGTTGCCGAAGAGGGCGAGGATTTCGAGCGCCCGCTCGCGCGCGTCGTCCTCTTCGCGCCGCATCCGGGGCAGGCGCAACAGCGCACCCGCAGCCCCGGTGTGGAGCCGCGCATGCATGCCGATCATGACGTTTTCGAGGACCGTCAAGTTCGGAAACAGGCGAATGTTCTGAAAAGTGCGGGCGATGCCGCATTCCAGCACGCGGTGCGGCGGTAGCCGCGCGATTTCCGCCCCGGCGAACCGCACCGAACCAGCTTCGGGCGTTACCAGCCCGGTGACGGCATTAAACAAGGTCGACTTGCCCGAGCCGTTCGGGCCAATGACGGCGACTACCGAATGAGACGGTACGCTCAACGAGACCGAGCGCAACGCGACGAGCCCGCCAAAGCTGACGGTCAGGCCCGAAATTTCTAGCAAGGGCCGCGTCGCGGGGGCTGGGTTATCATCGGCGGCGCCGAACAGTTGCGCCGCCCGGAACCCGCCGCGCTCGACCTGGGCCGACTGCTGGTCGAGGGTCAGCGCCGGTGTGCGTCGGGTCGCCGGGATCAATCCGTCGCGGCGATAGAGCATCATCAGCACCAGGATCAGCCCAAAGATCAGCTCGATCGACGAAGCGAGCTCGACATGCTGCAGCCAGCCGACATCGATCAGCCGCCCCAGTGCGTGCAGCCATTGCGACAGGTCTTCGAGAAACCACGACTGCAGCATTTGCAGTAGCAGCGCGCCGACGACCACCCCCCACACGCTGCCGATACCGCCAAAGACGATCATGACCAGGATCATGACCGAGACCGGGAACATGAACATGTCCGGGGTCGCCGTCTGCAGCTTGGCGACATAGAGCGTCCCGGTGGCGCCGGCGAACGCAGCGCCGGTGGCGAACGCCAGCAATTTGAAGCGCACGCGGTTGACGCCCATCGCCGCCGCGGCGATCTCGTCCTCGCGGATCGCCATCCAGGCGCGGCCGATGCGCGAATCCTTCAGGCGAAAGCTCGTCAGCATCAACAATGCGACGAGCGCCACGCCGACGTAGTAATAGGGGGTCGCGCTGACCCCGAAATTGAAGCCGAAGAGCTGCGGCGCGGCGACGCCGTTCAGCCCCATGGCGCCATTAGTCAAACTCGGCGTGTTGCGCACCACGATCGGCACTATCTCGCCAAAGCCCAAGGTCACGATCGCCAGGTAATCGCCCTTGAGTCGCAGGGTGGGTGCGCCGAACAATACCCCGCAAAAGGCAGCGATTGCAGCGGAGACCGGCAGCATCAGCCAGAACGACACTTGGAAGTGGACGACATCACCGCCGTTTGCCCCGGGCATCCGGGCGACCAGATCGAGCCAGCGGAATGGCTCCCAGAAGCTCGTCCATTCCGGCTGCAGCTGAAACGAGCTGAGGATGCCGTAGGCGTAGGCGCCGATGGCAAAAAACGCGGCATAGCCGAGATCCAGGAGCCCGGCAAACCCGACGACGATGTTCAGGCCAAGCGCTAACGCGGCAAAAGAGAGCGCATTTGCCGCCGAGTCGATATCGGCGTCGTTCTTATGCAGGATCGGAAACAGCAACGCTGCCGCCGCAATCAGGACGATCGCCAGCCGCGTGCGGGTGCGCGGCGCGATCGCCGTCACGCCCGGCAGCGCTGCAGCTTTGGCGCGCCATCCCGCGCCGATTGCAGCGCTCGTGATGTGTGATGGCTTGCCAATCTCCGCCATTTAAGATTTTGCCATCACGATTTGGTCGGGCTTGTGCGGCCGAAGAGGCCGGACGGGACGAAGACAAGCACCAGAACCAGGATCGAGAAGATGATCACATCGGTCCAGCGCACAGCGATCAGCTGGCCGCCTAACGTCTCGATCAGTCCGATCAACAGCCCACCGACCATCGCGCCGGGAATGCTGCCGATCCCACCGAGTACTGCAGCGGTGAACGCGCGCAATCCTGCAGTATAGCCGATAATAAAGCTCGTATAATTGTAATAAAGACCAAAGATCAACGCTGCCGCTCCGGCCAGCGCCGATCCCAAAAAAAAGGCGGTGACGATGACCCGGTCGACATTCACGCCCATCATCCGCGCGGCTTCCGCATCCTGCGCGGTGGCGCGCATCGCTTTGCCGAGCCGGGTGCGGCTGACAAACAGGTGGAGGGCGATCATCAGCGCCAAGGACACGCCCCAGATCAGCAGCTCCCGAAGTTCGACAACCACTTGGCCGAAATGCCAGCGCACGACTGGCAGCGGGTTCGGGTAGTTTTCCGAGCCGGCCCCGACGGTCAAAAGGATGATGTTGAACAAAATGTAGGAGACGCCGATGGTGGTGATCATCGCCGCGGTGCCGCGCACGCCGCGCAATGGGCGCAGTGACAGGCGCTCGATCGCGACCCCGATTACCCCCGCCGCCACCATCGTGACGACAAACGCAAAGCCGAGCGTACCGGCCAGTGCCAGCCCCGTCAAAACCTGGCCTTGCCCGGAAATCCCCAAGAGCTGCAACGCCCACATGCCAATAAACGAAGCAACCATAAAGACGTTGAAATGGGCAAAGTTGATCAGTTCGAGGATGCCGTAAACGAGCGTGAAGCCGAGCGCCAAGAGCGCATACATCGCACCCAAGCTCAGCCCGTTGACGACCTGCTGCAGCAGCACTCCGGATTCGGTCATGGCAGTTGGGAGATCCCGTTCACAACTTACCTTTCAAGACAGCGATGGTCACGAGCTCGGCGCCACCCCAATGTACGTGTATTGGTGAAGCATGTCATCGAGCGGATATTTGGGGTCCTTGACGGCCTGAAAGATGCTGACTCCATGGTTGTTCAGGTCCCCGTTGGCGTCAAAGGTGACAAGCCCTTGCAGCGTTTTGAGGTGGGTGGCCTGAATGGCGTCGCGGACATTGTTGCGATTGATCGACTTGCCGGCGCGGGCGACGCGGTCGATCGCGTCGAGAAGAACGGTGGCCGCATCATAGGAGAGAATCGAATAGTCGTCCGGTCCTTTGCCAAATTTGGCGACGAATTCCTTGGTCCATGGCTGGATTTTCTGGTCGCCGAGGACGTTCGGCGCACCCATCGATACATACCACCCCTGAAACGCCGGGAAGCCGGCGCCGTTGAGCACGTCCGGGCTGAACAAACCGCCGCCGGCCTTGATCACCTCCGGCAGAATCTCGTAGGACTGCTTGACCAGCTTCACGCCGGCCTGTGCCACGCCGCCATAATAGAGCCCGTCAGGATGCAGAGCCTTTATCTTGGTCAGGATCGTCGTGTAATCGGCCTCCTTGGGGTC
>DASXMC010000194.1:0-4925 GCA_036495885.1 Allostellaceae bacterium
CTACACCTATCACCTGGATCTGATCGAGGATGGCAGACGCCATCTGGTGTTGCGTGCGCCATTGGCGCTCGACTGCCCGGTGCGGCTGCTGCACGGCCTGCGTGATGCCTCGGTGCCGTGGCAAACGAGCCTTCACCTCGCCCGGCAGCTGGCTGGCCGCGACGTCTGCGTGACCCTGGTCAAGGACGGCGATCATCGGTTGTCGACCGCGGCCGATCTCGCCCGCCTCGCCGCAACCCTCGACGAAGTCGTCGGCCGATGATCAAGCGCTGTGGACCCCACGCCGCTCCGCCAAATTTCGGTTGGCCCTCAGCGCCTCGCAGGCCCTTGCCACTGAGGGCGCAGCCGCGCCGAGTGTGCTTGTCACATTTGTTCTCGTGGCTTTGAAGCTCCGGGGGCCGGCGTCAGGTGTTTTTTGCGGCGCGCACGCAGGAACAACGGCACGGCGCCGGCGGCGAGGGCTTTTTCTTCGTAGCGGGTGGCAGGCCAATCGGCCGGACGCCGGCGCCAATCGGCCGGTCGACGTGCCGTCCATTCAAACCCCGGGTGCCGGATCACCCGCTCCAGCATCCACGCGAAATAACCGCGATCATCGGTGGCGAGACGCAATTCGGCGTCATCGACCATGATCCGGGCCAACTGATCCAAGGTCGCGTTCGCGACGATCCGCCGCTTGTGGTGGCGTGCCTTGGGCCAGGGATCGGGGAACAAGACAAAGACACGGCCGATCGAAGCCGGCGGCAATGCCTCAATCAAGAGGCGCGCATCGCTGGTGTAGAGGCGGATGTTGGAGAGCCGCCGGCGGGAGATCTCCCCAAGCATCTTGGCGATGCCGTTCTCGAAAACCTCGCAGCCGACAAGCCCGATGCCGGGGTTGGCTTCGGCCTGGGCCGCCAAATGTTCGCCCGCACCATAACCGATTTCGAGCCATACCGCATGCGGTGCTGCAGAAAACAAACGCGACAAATCGATTTCACCTGAAACCGGCAGACCGATCGCCAGTTGCGGCAGCAGCTCTCGCGTCAGGAGGTGCTGGCCGGCGTGTAGCGGGCGGCCGCGCTTGCGCCCGTAGAGCCGTTGCCGGTTCGGCGTCGGCTCTACGGTCCCGGCCTCAGAACGCGCGCCGTAACTCTTCGACGAGATCAAGCCGCTCCCACGAGAAGCCGCCATCGGGATCGGGGGTTCGACCAAAATGCCCATAGGAAGAGGTTCGGGTGTAAATCGGCTTGTTGAGCCCGAGATGGGTGCGGATGCCACGCGGCGACAGATCCATCATTTCCTGCAGGACGTGGGCGAGCTTGTCCTCATCGATCGCCGCTTCGGTATCGACATAGAAGGACAGCGGTTTGGCGACGCCGATTGCGTAAGCGAGCTGGATTGTGCAGCGCTCGGCAAGCCCCGCCCCGACGACGTTTTTGGCGAGATAGCGCGCAGCATAAGCTGCCGAGCGGTCGACCTTTGTGGGGTCCTTGCCGGAAAAGGCGCCGCCGCCATGCGGCGCAGCGCCGCCATAGGTATCGACAATGATTTTGCGGCCGGTGACGCCGGCATCGCCGTCGGGCCCGCCGATCACAAACAGTCCGGTCGGATTGACCAGAAAATGGTCTTCATCGCACATCCACCCCGCGGGCAAGGTCGAGACAACGTGCGGGCGAATAATTTCGCGCACCTCGTCCTGGTCGATCCGATCGGAATGCTGGACCGAGACCACGATCTTGGTCGCCCGCACCGGTCTGCCGCCCTCATATTGCACGGTCACCTGGCTCTTGGCGTCGGGGCCGAGCAGTGGGGTCAGCCCGGCATGGCGCGCCTCGGAGAGTGCCCGCAGCATCGCATGGGCATAAAAAATCGGCGCCGGCATCAGCGCCGGCGCCGGCGTCTCGTTGCAGGCGTAGCCGAACATCATGCCCTGATCGCCGGCACCCTCGTCCTTGTTGCCCGAGGCGTCCACCCCCTGCGCGATATTGGCCGACTGACCGTGGATGTGGCACTTGATCGCCGCCCGCTGCCAATGAAAGTTATCTTGCTCGTAGCCGATCTCGCGGATCGTCTGGCGCGCTACTTCGACCAGCTGCTCGCTGCTGATGGCGGCAGGTCCGCGCACTTCCCCGGCAAGGACGACGCGGTTGGTCGTAACCAGGGTCTCCACACCGCAGCGCGCCTCGGGTTCGGCGGCGAGGTAGGTATCGACGATCGCGTCGGAAATGCGATCGCAGATTTTGTCCGGATGGCCTTCAGAAACCGACTCGCTGGTGAATACAAAATTCTGTTTCGCCAAGAACTTATCCTTTTCTAAAGCGACTTCTCGCCAACGCGGCCGTTGCCGTTGATGCCGCCTTCGAGGTCAAGCGTCAAGCCCCCATTCTTGCCGCGCGGTTGCGAGGTCGGCGAGACTCGTCTCCTGTGCCTCCGGCTCGGCGTGGCGACTTCGGGGCAACGCATGTCATCCGCTGGTAGACGAGATGGCGGCCCGGGGTGGGCCGTTCAGCCTCTTCGGACCGGCAGATGTTTGTGGATATGTTTTATGCTGGATCGCCCGGCGATGGTCACCGCTCGCGCCAGCGTGAAGGTGCGGAGAGCGAATACTACGGTCAAGCGACGGAAGAGGTGCGCCTCGATGCCGGCAAATAGGCGCGCTTTCGCCTCGCCGCAGCCTACTGGCGGCTTCGACTGCCGGCCGCGCGATCTACCGTTGCCGAAGGCGCCGGATGCGGGGAGACTGGCCTAAAGATATCGGGAATCCGGTTCATCGAGCTTGCGAAGAGCCGATCGGTGGCATCGCATTCTGGAAGCCAACGGCATCCGGTTTTCCGGTAGGCTTACGCGAAGTCGGGTGCGGCATGTCGTTGACGACAGGAGCAAGAGGCTATGGCCGAAGCCACGAGCACAGAGCGCGTTCACGGCTATTGCGGGCTCTGCATTGCCCGATGCGGCTGCGTCGCTGTGGTCGAGGGCGGCCGCTTCACGCGGCTCGAGCCCGATCCCGTACACCCTACCGGCCAGGCGCTGTGCGCCAAGGGCCGCGCCGCGCCGGAACTTGTCTATCATTCGGAAAGGTTGACGCACCCGCTCCGCCGCACCCGGCCCAAGGGCGACCCCGATCCCGGCTGGGAACGGATCGGCTGGGACGAGGCTCTAAACCAGACGGCTGCTGCGATGCGCCAGGTAGCCGAACGGCACGGGCCGCAAGCGGTTGCCTTCACGCTGTCCTCTCCCTCCACGACCGCGATCGGCGATTCCAACGGCTTCATCCGGCGACTGATGAACGCATTCGGCACCCCTAACTCGAGCTTCACGCTCGACATCTGCGGCTGGGGGCGGGCGTTTGCCACCCGCTACACCTACGGCGTCGGCAGCCTCGGCACCGGCAGCGGCGGTGGTGCTATGCCGGACATTGCCAACAGCGGCTGTCTGATCCTGTGGGGTTACAACCCCAGCAATACCCGCCTCACGCATGCAACCGCCGCCGTCGAGGCGCTAAAGCGCGGCATGCGACTGATCGTTATCGATCCGCGCCACGCCGGCCTCGCCAACAAGGCCGATCTGTGGCTCCGGGTGCGGCCCGGCACCGACGGCGCGCTGGCTCTCGGCCTCGCCAATCTGATGATCGGGCGCGGCTGGTACGACCGCGACTTCATCCGTGGCTGGAGCAACGGGCCGCTATTGGTGCGCGCCGACACCGGCCGGCTGCTGACCGAACGCGACCTTTCGGCGGGCTGCGATGAACGCCGCATGCTTGCCTGGGACACCGCGGCGGCGCGGTTGGTGCCTTACGATACTTCCGCCGGCATCTATGACGGGGATAGCGCCAGCCTCGCGCTTGAGGGGGAGTACTTCGTCGCCACGCTGCAAGGCGAGGTGATCTGCCACCCCGTCTTCGAGCTTTATGCGCGGCTCTGCCGACGCTACCGTCCTGAGAACGTCGAGGCTATCTGCCGGATCCCGCGCACCCAGGTCGAGGAAGCCGCCCGGCTGATCTGGGATGCGCGTCCGGTGTCCTATTACGCGTGGAGCGGCCACGAACAGCACGCCAACGTCACCCAGACCGCGCGCGCGATGTCGCTGCTCTATGCGCTGACCGGCTGCTTCGACCAGCCGGGCGGCAACGTGCTGCTCCCGGTGCCGACGGCCGCGCCGATCACCGGCGAAGAGCTGCCGGCGGCGCAACATATGGCCGCGACCTTGGGGCTTGCCGAGCGCCCGCTCGGGCCCGCGCGCTGGAACCACGTGACGACCCGCGATCTCTACAGGGCGATCCTGGAAGGCAAACCACACCCGGTACGCGCGATGATAGGCTTCGGCGCCAACATTCTGCTGGCTCATGCTGACGGCGGACACGGGCGAGAGGCGCTGAGGGCTTTGGATTTCTACGCCCACGCCGACCTGTTCATGACCCCGACCGCCGAGCTTGCCGACGTGGTATTGCCGGTCGCATCGGCCTTCGAACGGGAGGCGTTGAAGATCGGCTTCGAGATCAGCGAGGAGGCGCAATCGTTGATCCAGCTCCGTCCGGTGGTGGTGCCTCCGCCCGGCGAAGCTCGCCCGGACACCGACATCGTCTTCGACCTCGCCGCCCACCTCGGTCTCGGCGCGCAGTTCTGGAACGGGGACATCGACGCCGCCTATCGCCATCAGCTCGCCCCGACCGGCATCACGCTTGATGAGTTGCGTGCCACCCCCGGCAGCGTGCGGGTGCCATTGCGGACGCGCTACGCCAAACACGCTGAAGCGGATGTGAACGGCACGCCCCGCGGCTTCGCAACACCCTCGCGCAAAGTCGAAATCTATTCGCAGACCTTTCTCGATCACGGCTACGCGCCATTGCCCGATTTCGAGGAGCCACAAATTGGCCCGACAGCGCGCCCCGATCTCGCCTCGCGCTTTCCGCTGATCCTGACCAGCGCGAAGGCAACCTTGTTCTGCCA
>DASXMC010000195.1:0-2469 GCA_036495885.1 Allostellaceae bacterium
TCGGCGAGGCGTCGGATCGGGCAGATCTCGGTCATCCCGATCGAGGAGACGATCTTTCGCGTGATGGTGATGCCGACGACCCGATAAGGCAGTTCGGGATTGCGTCCGCCGAGACGGCGGATGGCGCGGCCGGCGAACAACTCGTAATTCCACAGGCACCCAGCGGGACTGCCCGGCAGCAGCAAGACCGGCACGCCACCCATGGTATGGCCGAACCCGGCGGTCTCGCCGGGGATCAACGCCACGCCACGGATCTCGAGCAAGCCGGCAGAGGTTAGCGCTGCGGCCGACCGATCGCTGGGGCCGCAGCCGGTGCCGCCAGCGATGATGATAACATCGGCGTCGCCGGCAAAAGCATCCGCCAGGGTCGCGTCGAGCACCGCGCCGCCGTCGCGTTCGATCAGCGCCCGCAGCATCGGTCCGTTGCTGTCGATCGGCGGACCGGATCGTGCCTTTCGGGTGATCGCCAGCCGCACTCGCGGGCGGCGGGTGACCGATACGTGGGCACAGCCGGCTACGGTGAGGAGACCTAGCTGACCCGGCGTCAAACGCGTTCCCGCAGCGGCGACCAGCATGCCTCCGGTGGCCACAGCGCCGTAGCGATCGACATTGGCGCCGGCGACAATCGGCTCAACCAGGACGACTTGGCCTGGCCCCTCGGGATCCGCCTGATCGAACGGCACAACCGCATCGGCCTCAGGCGGCATGGGTTCGCCCGCCTCGAGCGGGACTGAGGTCACCTCCACCGGGTTGTAGGCGCTAGCTCCGAGAGTTGCCTCGGCCTTCACGGCAAAGCCGTCGATTGCCGCGCAATCGGCGGACGGGATCGGGCCTGCCGCTCGCTGGTCGGATGCGAGCACGAATCCTGCCGCCGCATCGAGCGATACTTCTTCGGCTTCGAGGCAGCGGGTAGCGCCGTCGATCCAAGCGACAGCGTGCTCGAAGGAAACTCGACTCTGAGCGCTCACGCGATGTCGGCCATCGCCTGATCGAGATCGGCAATCAGATCGTCCACCGCCTCGATGCCGACCGAGAGGCGCACCAGGCTGTCGCCGATGCCGACGGCGCGGCGCTGCTCGGCCGGAACCGAGGCATGGGTCATAATCGCCGGATGCTCGATCAAGCTATCGGCACCCCCCAAGCTTTCGGCCAGAGTGAACAGCCGGACGCGTTCCAGAAACCGGCGGCAGCCGGCAAGGTCGGTTGCGAGCTCGGCGCTGACCATGCCGCCATACCCGTTCATCTGGCGCGCCGCCAGCGCATGTTGCGGATGGCTCGGCAAGCCGGGGTAGATCACGCGGCGCACCCCCCGGTGGGTCTCGAGCCAGCGGGCTACGGCAAGGGCGTTGGCGCAATGCCGCTCCATGCGCAGGGCCAAGGTCTTGATCCCGCGCAGCACGAGAAAGCTGTCGAATGGCCCGGCAATTCCGCCGACAGCGTTCTGCACAAATTTGAGGCGGGCGGCAAGCTCGCGATCGTCGCCGGCGATCGCGACGCCGCCGATCACGTCGGAATGGCCGTTCAGATATTTGGTCGTCGAGTGGACGACGGCGCTGAACCCGTGATCGAGCGGGCGCTGCACCCAAGGGGTGGCAAAGGTGTTGTCGGCTACAGTCCAGACGCCATGCCGATGTCCGATCGCGGCGACGGCTGCGAGATCGACCAGTTTCAACATCGGGTTGGTCGGGGTCTCGACCCAGATAAGCCGCGTGCTTGCTCGGATCGCCGCCTCGACATTTTCAGGATCAGACATGTCGACCAGGGTCGTCTCGAGCCCCGCCGAGCGCCGCCGCACCCGCTCGAAAAGCCGCAGGGTGCCGCCGTAAAGATCATCGGTGGAGACGACATGCGCACCCTGATCGAGGCATTCGAGCAGCGCCGCGATCGCCGCCGAACCCGAGGCGAACGCGAAGCCGGTACTGCCGTTTTCGAGATCGGCGACAGCACGTTCGAGGGCGTCGCGCGTCGGGTTGCGGGTGCGGCCATATTCATAGCCGTTGTGAACCCCCGGGCTTCGCTGCGCGTAGGTCGAGGTCGCGTAGATCGGCATCGCGACTGCACCCGTCGTCGGGTCGGGTCCGCCCCCCGCATGCACGGCGCGCGTCGCAAAGGCGTGTCGGTTGGATTGCATCCGGGGCACTCCTCGAGCTGCCTTATCAGCGGGAGTGCATCATAATCCTATCTCCACCATCCTGCGGTCATGGATCGCAGCGCAGCCCAGTTTGCCGTCCAAGGCCGGCCGCTCAGAGGCTGAGGCGGGCCGGACGGGTCGCGACGCGTCCGGCCCGCCTCACGAGCTGGCGTACCCTGTCTATGTTTGCTTCTATGCTCGCTCCTCTCGCCCTAGCCGGTCGAGAGGGTTGCGGGTGTCATCGTAAGCGACGAGGTAGCGAATGGAACTGGGTTTGCGGGGGAAAAAGGCGCTGGTGACCGGCGCATCGAAAGGGATCGGGCGCACCTGCGCGGAGG
>DASXMC010000196.1:0-2204 GCA_036495885.1 Allostellaceae bacterium
CGAGTTTACCGAACTCGGCGAGTACCTCGACATGCCGGTGCGGACCTACTCGGCCGGAATGATGATTCGCCTGGCCTTTGCCATTTCCACCTGCGTCGCCCCGGACATCCTGATCATGGACGAATGGCTGACCGCCGGCGACGCGCGCTTTCTGGCCAAGGCGCAGCGTCGCATCGAGGAATTCGTCCGCAATTCGAGCATTCTGGTGCTCGCCTCGCATTCGATGCAGCTGGTGGAACAGTGGTGCAATCGCGGGATTTTGCTGCACCACGGGAGAGTGTTGAGGATCGGCCCGATCAAGGAAATCGTGGCCGCGTATCAAGAGCTGACCCAGGAGCTCACCGAGATGGAGGCTGTAGCGGCCGCCGAGTGATCGGATCAGGGGACTGCACAGATTCGTCCGAGATCGAGCGGCGGCAAACGTTAGATCGGGTGCCGCCGGTTCTTTTTTGGGTCCGGAAAGGGGTGAGCGGTGCGGTAGCTCAGGCCCGACGGCAGATATTGACACGTGCCCGCTTTGCACCGGATGTTACCCCGGCTTTGTCGGCGGTTGATTGGCCGGCAAAGCATGGGGAGATCGATTGTCGCCGTCGCGTCCCGCGCGGTCGCCATCAACATAAATCAAGTGAGATTTGCGAAAGCACCGGCATGGCCGAAATCAACCTGCTGCGCCGATATCCCCGCGCCAAGCGTAATATCGGATTGCGAACCGTGGCACAGAGTGCGGACAACATTCGCATCGCTCGCGAATACGGACGCGAATATTTCGACGGCTCGCGTGACACCGGCTATGGCGGTTATCGTTACGACGGACGCTGGATACCGATCGCCGAAGACATCGTCGCGCATTTCGGGCTCAAACCGGGTGACCGGGTGCTCGATGTCGGTTGCGGCAAGGGCTTTCTGGTCAAGGATCTGATGCAGGTGTGCCGCGGCATCGAGGCGTTTGGTCTCGATATTTCCGAATACGCGGTCATGCATTCCGAACCCGAAATTATCGGCCGGCTGCACCTCGGCGATTGCCGCAAGCTGCCGTTTCCGGACAGCAGCTTTGCCGCGACCATCGCGATCAACGTCGTTCACAACCTCGATCGCGCCGAATGCATCGCCGCTGTCAAGGAGATCGAGCGGCTGTCACCGGGCCGTGCCTACATCCAGGTCGACTCCTACCGCACCCCTGAAGAAAAAGAGATTTTTCTGAGCTGGGTCCTGACCGCAAAGACGCACCATGACCCCGCCGGGTGGCGCCGGCTGTTCGAAGAGGCGGGCTACACCGGCGATTACTACTGGACAATCATCGAGGCATGAGAGGCGGGCAGCCATGACCCTGAGCGGCAACCGATTCGACCCGACCCAGGCGCGCGAGCGCTGCCGGCGCTATCGCCGCCGCATCCTCGACATCTCGCAACAGGTGCAGGCGCTGCATATCGGATCGGCTTATTCGTGCACCGAGATTGTGGACTGCTTTTACCATGAGCTGATGCGGCGCCATCGCGACGGCTCCTCGCCCGACACCTTTCTGATGTCGAAAGGCCATGGCTGCATGATCCAATACGTCATCCTCGAGGAGGATGGGATCCTGAGCCGCGCCGATCTCGACGGCTATTGCCGACCCGAAGGCCATCTCGGCGTCCATCCCGACTATGGCACTCCCGGCATCGCGGCCGCCACCGGGTCGCTCGGCCATGGCCTGTCGATGGCCTGCGGCATGGCGCTCGCCGAGCGCGGCCGCAAGACCGGCGGCATGATCTATGCCGTGCTCAGCGACGGCGAGGTGCAGGAAGGCTCGACCTGGGAAGCGGTGCTGATGGCCTCGTCGCTGCGCCTCGACAATCTCGTCGCCGCCATCGACAACAACGACCTGCAGAGCCTCGGCCGCACCTCGGTGACGCATCCGAGCCTCTATCCGCTGGTCGAGAAGTTCGCCGCGTTCGGCTGGGAAGTCGCGGAGGTCGATGGCCACAATTCGGAGGCGATCTTTGCCGCCGTTGCCGGCCGGACCGGCGGCCGCCCGTTGATGCTGGTCGCCAAGACGACCAAGGGCAAAGGTGTCAGCTATATGGAAAACGTGCCGATCTGGCATTACCGCTCGCCCAGCGCGGATGAGTACCGCCGCGCCATCGATGAATTGGAGTCGGCGGCATGAGGAACATGTTCGCCGAGGCGCTCTACCGCGAAGCGACCCAGAACCCCGAGATCTATGT
>DASXMC010000197.1:0-4452 GCA_036495885.1 Allostellaceae bacterium
CCGGACAGCCCGCGCTCCGCGGCGCGGCTGACGACCGCTTGCATCAGACGGCGCCCGACCCCGGCGTTCTGTTGCGCCGGATCGACGGTGATCGGCCCGACCCCGCCGATCGGCGCGCGTTCGTCGAGGAAATTGCTGCCGAGGATATGCCCGTCCTGCTCGGCGACGACCCCGTAAAAGCCGGGGGCGGCGATCAAAGTCTCGGCGAGCCCAGTCGCGTGCTCGACCGAGGGAAAGTCGCGCGCGAAATTGTGCTGGTCGGCAATCGCGGCAAAGGCGGCATGGATAATTCGCCCGCATTCCGGAGTGTCATCGGCTACAGCTGATCTGATCGTCAGCATCATCTTAGTACCGCCGCCGAACGGTTTCGCCGGCCCACTGCCCGCCGCCACTGCGCTCAGTTGCCGACGGCCGAGCGCACCGCCGCAGACGCTCTTGGTTTGTTCAACTCTGCGTCGATTTCGTCGATCGTGCGGCCTCGGGTCTCCATCGCGATAAGCCAGAAGGCGACAGCGCCCAGCACGTACCAGAACGCGAAATAGTTGAAGCCGGGGATCAGCGCGTCAAGCGTCGCCTTTGGGCTAACGAGGTTCGACGAGCCGGCGATCAGCGCCAACCCAGCCGGGCCGATAAACTTGCCGAGATTGCCCACGCCATAGACGAAACCCATGCCGCTGCCGCGCAGCTGCGCCGGCCACAACTCGCCCATGTAAGGCCCGACGATAGAGTAATTGCCGCTGCCCATGAAGCTTTGCAGCAGGATCATCAAAAAGAACATCGACACGCCGCCGATAAAGACATCGTGCAGATAACCCGCCAGCGACATGAACAGCGCCGCGACCAGGCAGCTGACGACGCCCGAGGTGCGGCGCCCCCACGCGTCGGAGATCCACGAGCAGAAGAACCGGCCGGCAATCGCCATGACACTAACCCAGATCACCAGCTTTGATGCCTCGGCCGGAGTGATCTTGAGCACCATGACGAACAAGGTCACCATCCACAGCGCCAGTGCGACGCCGCCGGTCTGGGTCAGCCCGGTCAGGCAGCCGGCAATGATGCTGCGCGGGTATTTGAAGATGTCGAGCCAACGAGTTTTTTCGACCACCGGGAGAGCGTCCGGCAGGGCAATCTTGGATGGATCCATCTGCAACGCCCAGGCGAGCGAGCGCCGTGCCTCTTCGAGCCGGCCCCGGCGCAGCAGCCAGTACGGCGATTCGGGGACGAATGCCCGGATGTAGAGGCACAAGAAAGCCGGCAACAAGCCGACCGCAACCATCCCGCGCCAGCCGATGTAAGGCGCCGCAAAAGCACCGAGCAATGCTGCGAGCAACTGACCTGCCGGGAGCATCGTGGTGGTCAGTCCGGTGAACCAGCCGCGCTTGCTGGCCGGCGAAAACTCCTGCATCAGGGTGATGTCGACCGAATACAAGCCGGTTACGGCGAACCCGACAAAAAAGCGGCAGACCACCAGGTAGATCCACCCGCCTTCCGGCGTCACTGCCATCGCGCCCGTCGCGAGCGAGACGTTCAACACCGCCGTGATCAGCGCCGTGCGCCGGCCGACCTTGTCGGCCATCCAACCATAGAGCAGCGAGCCGAACGGCGCACTAACACCCGAGGCGAGCAGGATTGCTCCCGACTGCCCATAATTCAGGTGCCAGTCCTTTACGACGAATGCCAGCACAAACCCGATCAGGAAGAAGTCGAAAAAATCGAGCATGTCGCCAAGCGTGGCGGCACCAGCAATCTTCCACTGATTCGCCGTCAGCTTGGTTTGCCGCTCCAACAACTCGAGCATCGCGTTCGCTCCCTCATGCCTTCGATCGGGCTGGCAGACCCGAACGGGCCAGCCGTTTCACGCCGGCTGGCAAGTTTGGCGCGGCAACATTGCATGACAGCTTTGCGGGCGCAAGAATTTGAAAAACAACGACGCCCACGCCTCAGCCCGCTGCCGCGAGGCCTCGTCAATAGCTGCCGGCGCTGCAAAAATGCCAGGTGGAGCCGTCGAACCCATAGAGCAGTGCCAGGCGCTGGCTCGCATCATGCGCGAGAACGACGCGAAAATGCTGGCCGGTGCACGGTGCGGCGCCGGCAGCCGTGGGTTTTGGCATCTTCTTGGCCTCGGCGCAGCTCGCGGCCCAATCGGGCAATGTGGCGGGAGCGGCAGCGAGTTTTTTGCCGTCGGCGAGCACGAAATAATCGGTTGGCTGGCCACCCTTGACGTCGGCGTGCAGAGCGATGGTTCCGTAGCGCGATCGGTAGAACCCGGCTTGCTGGTCGCCGTCGCCCGCCCCCGAAGCCACGGCGCGAAAGGTCAGCGCGCTGCAGACCGGGGGGCCCTTCGCCGCCGGGTGTTTCGCGGCGGCCGATGCGCCCACCGCGATCATCGCGAGTGCTGCACCTGCGCATGCTGCAATCGTCTGCTTCATTGTCCCCACCCCCAATCTGCTGGCATTCAGCTTATAGCGCCGCGGCAGCGCGGTAAGTAGGCTCGGAATGGCTAAATGCGAAACCGTCACGCCCTGTAACCGCCGCTGAGTGCGACCGCCGATGCGGAGCCTCTATAGCATCGTCGCCGCGACACTGGTCGGCGCGGTGCCGGCACATGCTGCGGCGCTCGCCATCGTCATGGCAGTCGACGTGTCCGCCAGCGTGCCCGCCGATTCCTATATTTTGCAGCGTGACGGCATCGCCCGAGCTTTCCGCGACCCACGACTGATCGAGACGGTCGCTGCGATGCCGGGTGGGATCGAAGCTCTGGTCCTCGAATGGTCGGACCCCGACAAGGTGGCCGTCACCGTTGATTGGACCCACATTTCCGACACCGGCAGCGCCGCGCGCTTTGCCGCCGCGGTTCACGCGACGACGCGCAGCTCGCACGGATTGACCGCGATCGGTCCGGCGCTGGCCGCAGCGGCAGCACAGTTCGACCGTTTACCGCAACCGGCAATGCGGCGCGTCGTCGACATTTCCGGCGATGGCATTGCCAATATCGGCGAGCCTCCGCAGGCGGTGCGCGACCGGCTGGTCCAAGCCGGCCTGACAATCAACGCGCTCGCCATATTAACCGAGGAACCGTGGCTTGAAGACTACGATCGCCGCAATGTGATCGGCGGGTTAGGCGCTTTCGTCGTCCCCGCGCGCAACTTCCATAGCTTCGCCGATGCGATGCTGAGAAAGCTGGTGCGGGAGGTGGCGGCGCGAACGCCCGCTGCAGCTCGGAACGCGGGCTTTCCCCCGATCAGGCAACTCCCCCTTGGAGCAAGGTTGGTCGTAAAGGCGGTTGAGGCTATCCGCCCTCGGCGGGATCGGGGTTGAGGTGCATAAACGCCAAGGTTGCCTTCATTGCCCGTCGCTCGGCCTCGGCGGGCGCAGGAGGTGCGGCAACCCCCAGCAGCATGCCCACCATCAGGCCCTCCCAAAGCAGGCCCAGATATTGCGTTGCCATTTCGGCTGGCTTGCCCGGGCCGAGGAGCCCTGCGGATTGGGCGCCGGCCAAGACTTCGGCCAGCGCCGCAAGCGTGGCGACACGACCGGCCATGTCCAGGGTCCGGGCGATCTCGGGTGCGCGTGTCGCTTCGGCGATCGCCAGGCGAAACGTTGCGATCACTGAGGGGTGCGAGACCTCCCGCACGAGGTTTGTCGCAAAGGCAGTAAGCGTAGAGGCCAGCATCTGTCGGCTGTCTGGAATCGGACAGTTTGGTGCCAATCGTATCCGCTCGGCACGGCTTCTGATGCAAGCGGCCAGCATCTCCTGCTTGCTGCCGAACTTCGCGTACAGATCACGCTTGGAGACTTTGGCGCGCGTTGCGATTTCGAGCGTGCTGGTGGCGGCATAGCCCTCCTCCATAAACGCTTCGAACGCCGCGTGCAGGATGCGCTCGCGCATCCGGTTGTCGCCTGCTGCCGGAACGTTGTTTTCGAGCTCTTCCATATGCCTCGGAAAATCCCCTGCCTGAAAAATCCGCTTCCCTTGGTACCGAGCCGTACCTTAAACTGTGAAGGTACCGATTGGTACCCTGAATTTTCACCGAGGCCGCCATGAGTGTCCAGACTTCTCGCCCCACAAGCGCCAAAACTCGGCACACCGCTCCTCGGCTTGGCGCGGTTGCCGACAGGGTTCAGAGGACGCCGAAGGAGGCTTGGCTCATCATTGCCCTCCTCTTCCTGTTCATGGCGATCAACTTCGCCGACAAAGCCGTGATCGGGATCGCCGCCGTTCCGATGATGCGCGACCTGAAGCTCACTCCGAGCCAGTTCGGGTTGATCGGCTCAAGCTTTTACCTGTTGTTTTCGGTTTCCGCGATTGCTACCGGCTTTGTCGTCAACCGCGTGCAGACGCGCTGGGTGTTGCTGGCCTTGGGGCTGGTCTGGGCGCTCACCCAATTCCCGATGCTCGGGACAGTCGGGTTTGGGACCGTCGTGGCTTGCCGGATCCTCCTCGGCGCCGGC
>DASXMC010000198.1:0-1873 GCA_036495885.1 Allostellaceae bacterium
GCCTCTTCAATTTCGTCGCACCATCGGGCTGATTTGTCACACCGCGGGCCGGCTGCGGATCTCGACGGGAACCTTGCGCGGGAGGAATTGGCCGTCGGAGAGGGCGCCGGAGAAGTGGCCCCCTTCGACGACGATCTTGCCGCGCAGCATGGTCAGCGACGGCCAGGCGGCGAGGTCGCGCCCCTCCCACGGACTGTAATCGGCCTCGTGCATCTCGGCGGCTCGCACGATATGGCGCCGGCGCGGGTCGAGCACGATGATGTCGGCGTCCGCACCGACCGCAAGCGCGCCTTTGCGCGGGTAAAGCCCCATGATCTTGGCTGCGTTGGCCGAGACGAGGCCGACAAAATCAGAGAGGCTGCGGCCGCGCTTCTCGACCGTCTCGGTGTAGATCAAAGACAATCGCGGTTCGACGCCGGCATTGCCGCCGGTCGTGTCGTCGATCCGCCGGCCCTGCAATTTGATGCGCAGCGGGCAGCAGATCTCGTCGGTGGCGACGGTCTGGATCGCGCCATGATCGGTCGCATCCCACAATGCTTGCTGGTCAGCCGGGAATTTCAATGACGGATAGGTGTGATAGATTTGACCGTTTGGAAGTTTATAGTCTTCAGAATTATACATCAGGTATTGGTGCAACGTTTCGCCGTAGATCGGCACGCCATTGGCGCGCGCCGCGCTAATTGCTTTGACGCCGGTTGTGGCCGAAGTGTGCATCATATAAAGGGCCGCACCCTCTATACTGGCGGCCAGCCGGATCACGCGGTTGAACGCCAGATCCTCCGACAAGGTGTTGTGGACTTCGGCCATGTTCTCAAAGCCGGTCCGGTCCTCGCGCGTCAGTTTTTCGTACATGTGCATGACGAGGTCGTTGTCTTCGGCGTGGATCGCGGCGATGCCGCCCGCTTGCGCCAAGACCTTCAGCACCTCCCAGATGTCGCCGAAATCGACCATGCGGCCTTTTCGGCTGGGAGTGATGTCGGTGGTAAAGATTTTGACGCTGGGATGGCCCGCCTGTATCGCCTCGGTCAGCTGCGGCAATATTTGATGCGGCAGCTTGCCCTGCACCATCGTGTGGAAGGCGTAGTCGCAATGGCAGTCGCCGGCCCATTCCCTTTGTCGGCGCTCGATCGCCTGCTGGACATTGTCGCCGTCGCCGACCAGCGCAAAATCTATAATCGTCGTGGTCCCTCCGTGCAGTGCTGCTTCGCTGACCCGCGCCGGGCCTTCGGTCATCTGATGCTGGGTCGTGCCGGGAACGACGATCGGCCAGCGGCAGTGGACATGCGGATCGATGCCGCCTGGAATGACGATTTGTCCTGACGCATCGACCGATCGTCCGGCGCCGATCACGGCAAGCGAGCCCGGGGCGCCGATCGCGGCGATCTTTCCCGCGGCGACCCCGATATCGGCCGGCTCCGCCCCGGCTGGCAGGACCGCAAGCCCGTTGGCGACGATGATGTCGAACATCCGACACCCCTCCTGTTAGCGGCGCCGATCAGCTGACGCGGTAGCGGTCGATCGTGGTCTTGCTGAATTTGAGGCCGAGGCCGGGGGCGGTCGGCATCAGCAATTCGCCGTTGTGCTGCTGCGGCACCTCCTCGAAGAGCGGCATCAGCCACGGCATGTACTCGACCGTCAGCCCGTTCGGGATCGCCCCGATCAAGTGGACATGGACCTCGGGGATCAGGTGGCTGACGACCGGCAGGTTGAAGGCCTCTGCCATTCCCGCGACCTTGATCCATTGGGTGATGCCGCCGACCCGCACCAGGTCGATCATCACGACATCGACCGAGCGGGCTTCGAGCATGTGGCGAAACGGGACGATGCCCCAGACATACTCGCCGCCCGCGACCGGCGTCGACAAGGCGGCGGT
>DASXMC010000199.1:0-2064 GCA_036495885.1 Allostellaceae bacterium
ATCAGCATGGCAGGATGGCAGAGCGGGAGCCTCGGACGGGTCGACGGCGCGACGGCTGGCCTCAGCGTCTTGTCCCGTCATTACCGGGCTCGTCCCGGCCATCCACGCAAAGGCTCTGCGACCGAGGGGAGATCGCACTCACAGCAGCAGGCGCACGGTGGCGACGGCCTGGGCGGCGACGCCCTCGCCGCGGCCGGTGAAGCCGAGACGATCGGTCGTTGTCGCCTTGACACTGACGCGCTCGGCGGCGATGCCGAGGATCGCGGCGACGCGCGCGACCATTGCCGCGCGGTGGGGCCCGATCTTGGGGCGCTCGCAGATGATCGTCACATCCACCGCCGCGACCATGCCGCAGCGCGCTCGCACGAGATCGGCGGCATGTCGCAGAAACCGGTCCGACGAGGCGCCGCGCCATTGCGCCTCGCCGGGCGGGAAATGCTGGCCGATGTCGCCGGCGCCGATCGCGCCGAGAACAGCGTCGGTCAGCGCATGCAGGCCGACATCGGCATCGGAATGGCCGACAAGGCCGGCGCTATGCGGGATGTCGACGCCGCAGATCACGAGCTTGTCGCCGGGACCAAAGGCGTGGACGTCAAAACCATTTCCGACGCGCACATCCGCGAGCTGGGCTGCGAGCTGGCGCTCGGCAGCGGCAAGATCCTCGGCGGTCGTTATTTTGAGATTGTTCTCGTCGCCGGCAACCAAACGGGGGATCAACCCCGCCGCTTCGGCCACGGCCGAATCGTCGGTCAAATCGCGGCCGATCGCGGCGCGATGCGCGGCCAGGATCGCACCAAAATGAAAGCCTTGCGGGGTCTGTGCCCGCCACAGCCCGGAGCGGTCCACGGTCGACCGAATGCTTCCATCTTCGACCCGTTTGATCGTGTCGCGCAACGCCAGGCAAGGGATCGCGGCGGGCGCATCATCGAGCGCATCGATCACCCGGTCGACCAGTGCGGTATCCGGAAACGGCCGGGCGCCGTCATGGATCAGCACATACTGCGGCTGTCGAGCGGCGAGCACTTCTAGCCCGAGTCGAACCGAATCCTGCCGGATGGCACCACCGGGTGCTGGCGGCAGCACGCCGAGCCCGGCAACGGCATGATCGCACCAGCGGCCGTCTTCCGGTCGGATCATCACCTGCACACCGCTGATCCGCGGATGCCGAGCGAAGGCCGAAACCGCATGACGCAAGACCATTTGGCCCGCCAGAGGCAAATATTGCTTGGGTTGCTCGCCACCGAAACGGCTGCCGCGGCCCGCGGCGACGACAAGCGCGTACACCGATTGCATTTGCACGAAAATAACCGAGGAGCATCGGTTTTGCCACCGAGCTTGCGGCACTGTGGCCGAATGCGTGAATGTTGCACTGCAATAAGAAAAGGTTTACCATCTGCTTAATTGTTAGGCAATCGATCAATATGCACGGAAAATGGGCATAGAGCTCGGATCAGTTACCATAGAGCAGCCGGTGATCCTGGCGCCGATGTCGGGCGTCTCCGACCTGCCATTCCGTCGGCTTGTCAAACGCCTGGGTGCCGGCCTCGTGGTCTCCGAAATGATCGCCAGCGAGGCGATGGTTCGCGAGAGCCGCAAGACGCTGACAATGGCCGCAAGCTGCCCCGAAGAGCAGCCGCTGGCGGTTCAACTCGCCGGCTGCGAGCCGCAAATCATGGCGGAAGCAGCCAAAATCAACGCCGATCGAGGCGCCCGGATCATCGACATCAATTTCGGTTGCCCGGTAAAAAAAGTGGTCAACGGGCACGCCGGTTCGGCGCTGATGCGCGACGAGGACAATGCTGCTCGCATTCTCGAGGCGGTGGTCAAAGCGGTCGATTTGCCGGTGACGCTCAAAATGCGCACCGGCTGGGACGAGCAACACCGCAACGCGCCGCGGTTGGCCCAAATCGCCCAAGCTTGCGGCATCCGCATGATTACCGTGCATGGTCGCACCCGGTGCCAGCTTTACGCCGGTTCGGCCGATTGGGCCTTTGTCCGTCAAGTCAAGGACAGCGTAACGATACCAGTGGTGGTGAACGGCGACATCGAGACGTTGGAGGATGC
>DASXMC010000200.1:0-2640 GCA_036495885.1 Allostellaceae bacterium
CGGCGCGCCGCTGACCGCGATCTGCAACCGCGAATACGATGATCCGCGACAGCGCCAGTTGTTCAAAAACATCATCTATTTGGGCGCCTTGTCGGCGCTGTTGAGCATGGACGTGGCGGCGATTGAAACGCTGATCTCCGAGCAGTTCCGCGGCAAGGACACGCTCATTCGCCCCAATCTGCGCGCCCTCGATCTCGGCCGGGAATGGGCGCTCGGCGCCTATCAGTGTCCCCTTGGGCTGCATCTTGAACCCGCCGACAAGGTCGGCGAGCGCATCTTCATCACCGGCAACGATGCCGCCGCCTTGGGTGCGGTCTATGGCGGGGCAACGATGTGCGCGTGGTACCCGATCACGCCCTCCTCCTCTCTCGCCGAAGCCTTTTCCAACCATTGCCGGCGCTATCGCCTCGACCCCGCCACCAAGAAACAGCGTTACGCGATCATTCAAGCCGAGGACGAACTCGCCTCGATAGGCATGGTCATCGGCGCTGCCTGGAACGGGGCGCGCGCTTTTACCGCGACCTCTGGGCCAGGCATCTCGCTGATGCAGGAGTTCATCGGGCTTGCTTATTTCGCCGAAATCCCGGCGGTGATCTTTGACGTGCAGCGCGGCAGCCCGTCGACGGGCATGCCGACGCGCACCCAGCAGGCCGATATTCTGTCTTGCGCTCACGCTTCGCATGGCGACACCAAACACGTGCTGCTGTTCCCCGAGGATCCCCGCGAGGCTTTCGCCTTTGCCGCCGAAGCGTTCGATCTGGCCGACCGGCTGCAGACGCCGGTTTTTGTGATGCTCGATCTCGACATCGGCATGAACGACTGGCTGGTCGAACCCTTGGTCTGGGACGGCAACCGGCAATACGACCGCGGCAAGGTCATGACCGCAGCCGAGCTCGATGCGGGAGTTGAATTCGGCCGCTATCTCGATGTCGACGACGACGGCATCCCCTACCGCACCTTGCCCGGGACCCACCCGACCCGCGGCGCTTTTTTCACTCGCGGCACGACCAAAGACCGATACGCCCGCTATTCCGAGGAGGGGCCGGATTACGTCGACAACATGCAACGCCTGTTGCATAAATTCGGCACCGCAAAGCGTCTGGTGCCGGCCCCGATCGCGCGCAACGCGCGCGAGCCCACGCGCTACGGCGCCATCTATTTCGGCTCGACCTCGCCGGCGATGGCCGAAGCGCTCGAAGCTCTCGATGCTCGCGGCATTCATCTCGACACGCTCCGAGTGCGAGCCTATCCGTTTCATGACGACGTGTTCGATTTCGTCGCCGCCCACGACCGGGTGTTCGTTGTCGAGCAGAACCGCGACGCGCAATTGCGCACTCTGCTGGCGATCGACGGCGAAATCGACCCGGCGCGGCTGGTGCCGGTGCTGCATTACGACGGCACCCCGATCACGGCGCGCTTTATCGCCAAGGCGATCACCGACATCGTCGATGTCGTGACCCTAGCCCCACTCCATCGCGCGGTGCCGTGACCGTTAACCGGCGCGCGGGCCGGAGCCTGCCCCTGGCAGTGAACAGGGGGCCCGCATGCGGGCCAGAGGCCCGCGCTCCCAAGAGGTGCCAATGACCTACATTGCCAAGCCCCCTCTGCATCATCCGAAATTACCGACCAACGCGCTGGGTTTTACCCACCGCGACTATGAGGGTGCGGTTTCAACCTTGTGCGCCGGATGCGGTCACGATTCGATCAGTGCGGCGATCATCCAGGCCTGTTTCGAGCTGAGCCTACCGCCGCACCGGATCGCCAAGCTTTCCGGCATCGGCTGCTCGTCGAAGACGCCGACCTATTTTCTCGGCAAGTCGCACGGCTTTAACAGCGTGCATGGGCGCATGCCGTCGGTGCTGACCGGCGCCAATCTCGCCAATCGCGATCTTGTCTATCTCGGGATCTCGGGCGACGGCGATTCGGCCTCGATCGGGCTCGGGCAGTTCGCCCACTGCATCCGCCGCGCCGTCAACATGGTCTACATCGTCGAGAACAACGGTGTTTACGGTTTGACCAAAGGACAGTTCTCGGCCACCGCCGACAAGGGATCAAAGGCCCGGCGCGGGGCGGTCAACACCGACCAGCCGATCGATCTCGTTGCCCTGTCGCTGCAGCTTGGGGCGTCCTTTGTCGCGCGCAGCTTTTCCGGCGACAAAAAGCAGCTGGTGCCGCTGATCAAGGCCGCGATCGAGCACCGGGGGGCGGCCTTTATCGATGTGATTTCGCCCTGCGTGGCGTTTAACAACAACCCGGAATCGACAAAGAGCTTTGATTATGTCCGCGCCCATAACGAGGCGGTCAACCGGCTCGACGTGATCCTCGAACGCGACGAGATCACCGCCGATTATGCGCCTGGAACGATCGAGACGGTGACCCAGCACGACGGCTCGATGCTGCGGCTGCGCAAGCTGGCGCCCGACTACGATCCGCACGACCGGATTTCGGCGATGACCTACCTGCAGCATCAGCACGCGCTCGGCGAGATCGTCACCGGGCTATTGTATGTCGAGCCGGAAGCCGACGACCTCCACGAGCTGATGGGCACTGTCGAGGTGCCGCTCAACAGCCTTGGCGAAGCCGAGCTGTGCCCCGGCCCGACGGCTCTCGCCCAGTTCAACGCCGCGCACCGTTAACCGC
>DASXMC010000201.1:0-2777 GCA_036495885.1 Allostellaceae bacterium
GCGCGCCTCCTCGACAATCCTTCGATGTGCCGACGCCGTTTGCCGGGTCGGATCAGTGAAGTCGTTGCGATGGGCAGTCCGGGGTCAGCGCACGACCGACCCGGAGGAGGCGACCAGTGGGTGTCGCTCGCCTCAGCGCGCCGGGCGTGAAGAGGATGCTGGCGTCGATCTGAGCTCTCCGCTCCGCTCTCTTTGCATCCCTTGCGCTAACCGCGCCACGTTCCATCTTCACGGGTATGAGCGACCCGCCATCTCAGATGAATGCCTCCATGGAGGAAGCTCAGCGCGCGGATCAAAAGAAGCGCGAGGCCGCCGAGGCTCTGCGGGCACGACAGCATGAATACGAGACGGCCAACCTTCGCGGCCGGCAACAGCAGATAAAGCGTACCCGAGCCGCTTTAAAAACGGCCCAGGCAGCCTATGAGGTCGCCAAGCGTGACGTGCAGCGGCTTGATGACAAAGCGGAGGAGGTCGTCCAGGCTCAAGTTAGGGCGGCGTACATGTAATTCCGGCGGTTCTGCCGCTGTACGCCGTGGCGCGTGCTCGCCGTCGCCGGCAGGACAGGCGGGCAACAGAACCGGTGCAGGGTCCTATCCGTGCAGGAAGCGGCGCAGCGCCTCGCGATTGTCGTGCTCCGCCTGCTTGGTAACGCGGGCATTCGTTACCCGATAGAAGCCGTGATACGCCCGCGGATACATGTGAAGCTCGACCGGCACCCCCGCGCGGCTCAATCGATCCGCATAGATCATGTTTTCTTCAAGGAAAAGATCAAGACCGCCAACCGAAATGTAGGTTGGAGGCAGGCCCGACACATCCGCTGCTCGTGCAGCCGCCGCATAAGGCGAGACGTCGGCCGAGCCCGGCTCTTTGCCGAGCAGCGAACGCCAGCCGAAATAGTTGTTCTCTTGCGTCCAGACAAACTCGCCGATGTAAGGATGCAGGTCTTTGCGCACCGCTGTGCGGTCGTCAATCATCGGATAGATCAGATGCTGAAAGGCGAATTTTGGTCCCTGCCGGTCGCGTGCGTAGAGTGCGGCGGCGGCCGCGAAACCGCCGCCGCCACTTTCGCCCTTGATACCGATGCGGGCGGGATCAAGCTCGAGCTGGCCTGCATTCGCATGCAGCCAAGAGAACACCGAGTAGATGTCCTCCAAGGGCGCCGGGTGCGGTGATTCCGGCGCGAGACGATGATCCACGGAATAGATCGCGCATCTTAGCTCCGATGCGAAGAGCCTATTTTCCACATCCTTCATTTCCGGCGCGCCCATCACGAAGCCCCCGCCATGGATGTGTACGATGACGGGCAGTGGGTCGTTGGACGTGATCGGGCGATAGGTCAGAACGCGGATCGGCTTTGCGCCAAATGCACTATCGACTTGGATCTCGGCGGCGGCGATATCGGGCAGGTTCGGTTTCGGCACGGCGTCGGCCAGTTCCAGCGCATTGGCGCGGCGCTGCGTCAAGGACCCAGCGGTCAGCGGCGGCAGTTGCTGAGCGAGCGCATCGCGCAATTCGGGATCGACAAACTCGATTGTGCTCATGAGTGGCGGCCGTCCGTTTGTGACAAGCAAAACGATAAGGCAAATACCTGGCGCTGCATCCAAGAACTGACCAGCGAGATACCGTTGCCACGAATATAAACTCGATAGTTCCAAAGCGGAAGAGCGCCGGCGAGGTTGTCAAACTCGCGGTGGCACGGCGTGAACGTTCAAAAGCCCAAAAAATTGCGTCTCGATCCTCTGGCCGATCCGCGGTCCTTGCCGCGCGCGGCCATCGTAGGTCGCCGAGGTTTGCTTTTGCGACGGCCGCTTTGAAAGCGAGGGCATCACCGATAGAGCAAATCACGAAGGGCATAGGACGCCCTGTCGGGGAACAGATTTATCCGGACGGCGTGGAAATGCCGGAGCGTGGCCTGGCGCCGGTGTTGCAGATTGGCCGCATGTCCGTCCCCGCCGAGGTCGATGCCGAGTGGAACGCCTGGTACAGTAGGGAATATGTGCCCGGCTACCGCGAGGTGCCGGGAGTGATCTACGCCCGTCGCTATCGGGTGCTGGAGGGTACCAGCGGCTACAGCACGGTCTATGAATTTGCCAGTACGGCTGTGCCCGAAAGCCCGGAATGGAAGGAGCAACAGTAACATTCCTCGCCCAATTCGCCGCGCATGCGGCAGGCCATGACGCATGCACCGGGTTCTGCCGGGGTGTACGTACGGGTGAATCCCTAAAGTCCAGGGTGCGCTTTGTAAGGCCAGCTGTTTGGAGCCGCGAGCGCATTTCACCAGAAATGTACGGTTTCAGGCGGCGAGCAAACGGTGAGGCAAGCGCACCCAGGGCCGTCAAGTCTCATTATAGCGTGTTCCGCGTTCGTCACACGTTGCATTGAACAGGTGCGGTATCGAGCCAGGGCAGTGAATCACATGTTTGATCTTGAGCACTAGCGGAGCGCGTTGAGCTTTACCCCGGCTCGCCTATTCCTTGTAGGTTGGGTCGATGCGGTTGAGTTTACGCAGCAATGCCGGCCAGTCGAATTTGTTCGGATGGTGGCCGCGTGCGGCGCCTGCACGAGATTTGGCATAGCCCGCGCTGACGACCGCCTCGGAGAGCGGGTTGAACTCGGCGCCCGACTGCTGAAAGGCGAGTTGCATCGCGCAGGCACGCTCCATCCGGTAGGTCGCGATAAAGGCTTCGGCGATACTGCGCCCGACGATGAACAGGCCGTGATTGCGCAATACCATGATGTGCTTGTCGCCGAAATCGGCAAGGAAGCGCTCGCGTTCC
>DASXMC010000202.1:0-2894 GCA_036495885.1 Allostellaceae bacterium
CCAACGGTCGGGAACACCGATCCGTCGCAGATCCACAGATTAGGGATATCCCAGCTACGACAGTCGGCGTTCACGATGCTGCGCCGCGGGTCGTCGCCCATGCGAGCGGTGCCGTTCAAATGGCAGGTATCGTCCGCCTCCTCCCACAGATCGCGCGCTTCGGCGAGCTCGAGACATTGTCGCATCGAGGCCATCGAGTGCCGAATCAGCTTCTTGTCGTTTTCGGCATAGGAAAAGGTGACGCGGGCGATCGGCAGGCCGAAGCGGTCCTTCTCGTCCGTAAGACTAACCCGGTTATTTTCATTCGGCAGCACCTCGCCGACGATCTTGAGCCCGACCTGATGGTTGTACTTCTCCATTTCGCGGCGCAGCGCCTCGCCCCACAGCTTACGAGAGCCGGCGACTACAGCAGACCAAGCGACCGGCAGAGGCCCTTGGCTCATAAAGCAATAGCCGCCGAAAAAATCCTTACTCTCGTCGCTGTAATTCCAGTGCTCGGTCAGGCTCAAGGAGGGCGGCCCCTTGTACCAGCGCACCTCCTGTTCCATCGTCCCGTAAACCGCCTGGTTCGCCTGCGCCATCAGGTTCTTGCCGACAAGGCCTGAGCTGTTGGCGAGCCCGTCCGGATATCGCTGGCCGGCCGAGTTCAGCAGCAGCCTCGGCGTCTCGATCGCGTAGCCGGCAACGACAATATTTTTTGCCCGCTGGAACCGCCACCTGCCCTCGCGGCAGTAGTGGACACCGGTGACGAGACCGCTGTGAGCATCGGTTTCGATGCGGCCAACCATGGCGAGATCGCGAATCTCGGCTCCAGCCTTGACGGCGCGCGGGATCCAGGTAACGAGCGCGCTCTGCTTGGCATTGGTTGCACATCCCGAAACGCAGAATCCGCGATAGACGCAGGGATGCGATCGGCCGCGCGGCGCGGATACCGTGGCGAGCGGCGTGGGCGTCCAGCCGATCCCCATCGCCTCGGCTCCCTTGGCCAGAACCAATGCCGCAGCGTTCAACTCATGCGGGCGGTAGGGGTAGCGCGGGCGTCTTGGCCCCCAGGGATAGTTCACCGGACCCGAAATCTTGAGCGCCTGCTCGACCTCGCCGTAGTAGCGCCACATCTCGCGCCAGTCGATGGGCCAATCCGCGCCATAGCCCAACAGGCTGCGCGACTTGAACCATTCGGGCCGAAAACGCAGAGACACCATCGCGAAATGCACGGTGCTTCCGCCGACCGACTGGCCGCTGTTATTGGCGCCGAGCGTCAGAGGGTTGGCGCCGTCGCAGATGCGCTCATCGGTCCAGTAAAGCTTTTGCTGATGGGTTTCGTCGGAGGCGAAGTCTTCGAGAGGCCTCCACCACGGCCCGACATCGAAAGCGACGACCGAAAATCCTGCCTCGGCGAGGCGGCAGGCCAAGGTGCCGCCGCCCGCTCCAGTCCCGACGATGGCGAAGTCGACGGCGTCGCTCTCCGCAAATTCGCGCATCGGCACCCAACCGCCGACACCGAAAACGTCGGGCGCGCGCCCATCCTTGCCGCGCGGAACCCGTTGCGGATCATCCGACACGAGAATTTTTCCTGGCCGTTTTGGCCTCGTGACCGGGGTTGGCCTCGGCCGCTTCCCACGGATCGCGGCGGTCGAGGCCCATCCGCACGTAACCGCGCGGACTCGCCGGACCGCCAAAGCCGATCTCGTTCCAGGCGGTTGGATGGGCGTAGTAGGACATGACGATGTCCGGCAACAACCGCTTCGCAAAAAACAAGGCGCAATCCATGCCCTGCCACGCGGGGTCGGAAAGCAGACCGTCCTGGGCCGCACGCAACAGCGTGTCTTGCTCGGCGTCGTCGAGCGCGTCGAACGGGACCCCGTAGCGACGGTGGGCTTCCCGGTCAATCGCGGCCAATCCGCGCCGCCACGCCTCGCGCGCCGCCGGCAACCGATGGTCGCGATAGCCGTCCCCGTGATCCTCGAACAGTTTTGCGTCGACCATCGCGGCAATCGGCACCGGCGGCCGGGATTTCGGCTGCGGCATGATGCGCCGGCAGACGGCTTCGAGCGTCCGCCACTCCGCTTCCAAGAAGAAGCGTGGCTCGCGCAGCAACGCCAGCCGCCGGTCTATAACGCGCCGTGTTTGCTCGTCCCAGGATGGCGTATGCCGTTTGGCAAGCACATCGTAGCCGGGGTAGCGGTCGCTCATGAGTTCTCCTCGTCGATCAGCCCGAGCGCCGCCAGCCCGGCAATCGCGAGCGCGGTAAAGGCCGGCGGCGCCGGCAGCGGCGGACCGTTCAACAGGTTCTGAGACCAGTTCCGCCAGCCGCCCATGTTGCGCTGGACCCCGTAGGCGTGAAACGCCGCCCCGACAAATCCGACACCGGCCAACAGGCGCAGCGACCAGCGCGCGGCAACAGAGTTCGATCGCGGAGAAACCGCGGCTCGGGCCAATAACGCGGCTGCCGTCGGTGCGGCGGTGATCGGGATCACCATGGCCGGGTTGTGATAGGCGCCGCGAAAGTGCAGCAGTCCAGCCTCGCCGGCAGTGCCAAGAAGGCCGGCCGAAACCAGTCCTGCGAGGAGCGGGCCCGACGGGGAGCTATTATTGTGGTGCAAACGCTGAGCCGCACCGCCGAGCAGTCCCGCAAGCGACAGCGCCGCCGGAGCCCCCAAGGGAGCAGCGTAGAACAGGTTCACCCAGGATAAGCCACCCGGCCGTTTGGCGATGTTGTAGATGTGAAATCCGGTGCCGATGATGCCGGTCGTAACCGCCAATCCATTGACGACATCGCGTTGCATCGGCTCGTGCGGGGCGGCGCCCATAGCGTCCCGTACGCTCGCCGCAAGGGTCAAGGCCGAAACACCGAGCGGCACGTACATCGCCTTGTTGTGAAACGAGCCGCGGTA
>DASXMC010000203.1:0-1723 GCA_036495885.1 Allostellaceae bacterium
CTCGGCTATTCGTTCAATCTCGACGGCACGATGGCCTACACCACCTTTGCCGCGATGTTCATCGCCCAGGCTTACGGGGTCCACATGCCCTTATCAAAGCAACTGCTGATGGCGGCGACCCTGATGATCACGTCCAAGGGCGTCGCCGGCGTCCCGCGCGCCTCGCTTGTGGTGATCCTGGCTACGCTAAAGCAATTCGGCCTGCCCGAGGCCGGGTTGTTGCTGATCATCGGCATCGACCAGTTCCTCGACATGGGCCGCAGTGCGACGAATGTCATTGGCAACTCGCTGGCGGCCTCGGCGGTTGCCAAGTTCGAACGGGACCTCGGGCCCGCGACCGACGACGAGGTGGCAACCCCGCCGGCAACGGCTGCCGCTTGAGCGGGGTGCCGATACGTGGTCGCCATCGTCGCGCGCGCGGCGCTGTTCGCGGCGACGGCGTTGCTAGCGCTCCTCGACGGCGTCTGCGCCGCCGAGGATCTGAACGGCGCCAACCTGACCGCGCCGCCGGCCGTCAGCGAGGAGAACACACCGGCAGTCCTTTCGGGCACGCTGAAAAAGATCCGTGACGACGGCAGCGTGACGATCGGCTACCGCGAAGCCTCGTTCCCGTTCTCCTTTGTCCGCCAAGGTGGCGCGCCGACCGGCTATTCGATCGACCTTTGCCTGGGGATCGTCGATGAAATCAGGCGCGAGCTCAATGGCGCTCCAATCAAGGTGGGCTATCGACTCGTCACGGCTGAGACCCGCATGGACGCGGTGACAAGCGGCAACGTCGATCTCGAATGCGGATCGACGACCAGCAACATAGAACGGCAGAAACGCGTAGCGTTCTCGCCGATCATCTTCGTCGCCGGGACCAAGCTCCTGGTCAAGCGCGGATCGGGCATCGCCTCCTATCGCGATCTCGCCGGCAGGAGGCTGGTCGTGACCAGCGGGACGACGAACGAGGCGGCGATGCGCCTGCTCAATGATAAATACCACCTCGGCGTCACGATCCGCTCGGCCGCGGATCATCAGCAGTCCTACGACATGCTCGCCTCGGGTCAGGCCGAGGCCTTCGCGACCGACGACGTGCTGCTCTACGGCTTTATCGCCGCCAATAAGGCACAGCAGAGGTTGGAGGTGGTTGGCGACTTCCTGACCTACGAGCCCTATGGGATTATGTTCCACAGGAACGATGCGCAGATGCGCGACACCGTCGATCGGGCGTTCGCCATCATGGCCCAGACCGGCGCTCTCGTCGCGACCTATCACAAGTGGTTCCTGCAGCCGACCCCGACCGGCGAGCTGCTCAACCTGCCCATGTCCCTGCAACTAACAGAGAGTTTCCGGGCCCTCGGGGTCGACGATTTCTAGCTTTCTGATTTGTTGTCCGCCCATCAGCTCTGCCTCGCAGAATGGAGCAGTCTCGACGGCTGCTAAGGGGGCATTAACCGCCGATCTTTTCCCGAGGATGCCCCTCTCTTTGGGCGAAGAGCACAGCATAGCCCCGCGCAGTGCTGCGGGCATCGCGGTCACCGGTTCTCTCTCGGGCTGGCCACGGGGAGTGGTGCCGGCCCGCCGGTCTTATGCTCCCGGACCTCGAGCTGACGCACGATCTCTTGGGCGATCTCGGCCGGTTTGCCGCCGATATCGACGATGATCGGGTGCTCGTCCGGTGTGGGCTCCTCCAATGTCGCGAACTGGCTGTCGAGCAAGGCGATCGGCATGAAGTGCTCGT
>DASXMC010000204.1:0-4234 GCA_036495885.1 Allostellaceae bacterium
ACTGCCGCTGACCAAGGCCGGCTTTGTCGCGATCGACGAGACACTGCGCTCCCTGGGCGATCCGCGCATTTTTGCCGCCGGCGACGTCGCGACGATGCCGGCCCATCCGCGGGAGAAGGCCGGGGTTTACGCCGTGCGCCAAGGGCCGCCGCTCGCCGCCAATTTGCGCCGGGAATTGGCCGGCGCGAAGCTGCGCCGCGCGGTTCCGCAAAAACGCGGCTTGGCGCTGATCGGCACCGGCGACAAGCACGCCATCGCCTCGCGCGGGCCGCTCGCGGCGCAAGGCGCTTATCTGTGGCGGCTCAAGGATTGGATCGACCGGCGCTGGATGCGGCGCTATCGCGAACTGCCGCAAATGGAAGTGGAACCCGGCGAGGAGCCGATGCGCTGCGGCGGCTGCGCCGCCAAGGTTCCGGCCGCGGTGCTCGGGCATGTCATCGAGCGGTTGCGCCCGGTGCTAAACGACGCGGTTGCGATCGGGCTCGACCGTCCCGACGATGCAGCACTGATTTCTTTTCCCGGCGCCCCGCCGATCTTGCAAACCGTCGATTTCTTCCGCGCGATGGTGACCGACCCGTATCTGTTTGGGCGGATCGCCGCCAATCATGCGCTCGGTGACATCTATGCGATGGGAGCGCTGCCCGACACCGCACTGGCGATCGTCACCCTGCCGCCGGCGCGCCCGGCCATTGTCGAGCAGGACCTCTATCACCTGCTGCGAGGCGCGCTCGATGTCCTCGAACCGGCGGGTGCGGCACTCGTCGGCGGACACAGCGCCGAAGGCGCGGAGCTGGCGCTCGGCTTTGCGGTGACCGGCCGCGTGCCCGCCGGTACCGCGGTGCTGCGCAAATCCGGGCTGCGCGCCGGCAACCGGCTGATCCTGTCGAAGCCTCTCGGCACTGGGGTGATCCTCGCCGCCGACGGGCGGGCTTTGGCGCCGGCCAAGTCGGTCGCGGATGCGATTGCCGCGATGCTGCAATCATCGGCTCCCGCCGCCGCCTGTCTTGCCGCGCACGGGGCCCAGGCCTGCACCGACGTCACCGGGTTCGGACTGCTCGGCCACATGCTGGAAATGCTCCGCGCCTCGCAACTCGACGCGGTGCTCGATCCCGACCAAATTCCGGCGCTCGACGGGGTGCCAGCACTGCTGGCGCAGGGGATCACCAGCTCGCTGCATGCCGACAACATCGCAGCACTTGCGGCGCTCGACGATCAGGCGCAGTCGCATCCGCTCGCCCCGCTGTTGATCGACCCGCAGACCGCCGGCGGCCTGCTCGCCGGGCTCCCGGCGGGGAACGCCCGGCATTGCCTCGACGAATTACGCGGTCTCGGTTATCGCGCGGCGTTGATCGGGTATGTCGAGCCTTTGGGCGGAGCCGACCCGCGGGTGCGGCTCGCCATGGGTGCCGCCGCCGATGCGGTCCGCGAGCCGTTCGAGGCCGCATGATTTCGGCGCAGCGCGAGCGCCGCGCCGCACTGCCGGCGGTCGACAAGGTTCTGCGCTCGACCGCCGGCGGCGCGCTCGCAGCACAATACGGCCGCGCGCTCGTGCTCGATATCGTCAGGAGGGTGCTCGCGGTGCGGCGTGAAGCCGACGAGGGCGCCTCGATCGAGGCCATCCTCGCCGAATGCGCCGCAGCGCTGGCGCAGCTGATGCGGCCGTCGCAGCGCCGGGTGTTCAACCTGACCGGTACGGTGCTGCACACCAATCTCGGCCGCGCGCCGTTGCCGCAAGAGGCGATCGAGGCGGCGACGGCGGCGATGCGGGACCCCTCGACCCTCGAATACGATCTTGCAACCGGGCGGCGCGGCGAGCGCGACGACCACATCTCCGGCTGGCTCTGCCGGCTGACCGGGGCCGAGGCCGCACTCGCGGTCAACAACAATGCGGGAGCGCTGGTGCTGGCGCTGAACACGCTCGCCCTAGACCGCGAAACGATCGTGTCGCGCGGCGAGCTGATCGAGATCGGCGGCTCGTTCCGCCTGCCCGACATCATGGCGCGCGCCGGAACCCGCCTCGTCGAAATCGGCACCACCAACCGCACCCATCTTGCCGATTTCGCCGCCGCAATCGGCCCCGACACCGGTCTGATCCTAAAGGCGCACACCAGCAACTATCGCGTCGAGGGCTTTACCGCCGCTGTCCCCGTAGCACAGCTTGCGGCCCTCGCCCGCGAGCGCGGCGTGCCGTTTGTCGAAGATCTCGGCAGCGGGTCGCTCGTCGATCTCGAAACCTGGGGCTTGCCGCACGAACCGACGGTTGCCCAATCCTTGGCGCAAGGAGCCGCCCTGGTCACCTTCAGCGGCGACAAGCTTCTCGGTGGGCCGCAAGCGGGGCTGGTCGTCGGCCGCGCCGACCTTGTCGCGCGGCTCGCAAAAAACCCGCTCAAGCGCGCATTGCGGCTCGATAAGATCCGGCTCGCGGCACTCGAGGCGGTGCTGCGGCTCTACGCCGACCCCGATCGACTCGCCAAGCGCCTGCCGAGCTTGCGCCTGCTCTCCCGCCCGCAGGCCGAGATCAAAGCCCTCGCCTGCCGTCTGTTGCCGGCGGCGCGCCAGGCTTTTGCTGGAATCGCCGACATCGAGATTGTCGACACCCGCAGCCAGATCGGCAGCGGGGCGTTGCCGGTATCGCTGTTGCCGAGTGCGGCCCTTAGCTTATCTCCGATCGGCGAAATGCGATCCGGCGCCGCCGTCGACGCCTTGGCGCGGGCGCTGCGCAGGCTGCCGATCCCGGTGATCGGCCGGATCGAGGCCGGCAGGCTCGTGCTCGATCTGCGCTGCCTCGAAGACGAGGCCGGCTTTCTCGCCCAACTCGGCGAAACTCGCGGCAGCCTCGCATCATGATCCTCGCGACCGCCGGGCATATCGATCACGGCAAGACCTCGCTGGTGCGGGCTTTAACCGGCATTGATGCCGATCGCCTGCCGGAAGAAAAAAAGCGCGGGCTGACGATCGACCTCGGGTTTGCCTATGCCGCGCTGCCTGACGGCAGCGAGATCGGCTTTGTCGATGTTCCGGGTCACGAACGGTTTCTGCCCAATATGCTGGCCGGGGTATTGTCGATCGACCGGGTCTTGTTGGTCGTCGCCGCCGATGATGGGCCGCGGCCGCAGACGATCGAGCATCTCGATATCCTCGAATTGATCGAGGTCGCCGAGATCACCGCAATCGTCACCAAGATCGACCGGGCGATGCCCGAGCGGACCGCAGCGGTTGCGGGCGAGGTCGCGACCCTGCTCGCCGAAGCCGGCTACACCGAGGCGCCGATTTTCGCGGTGTCGAGCCACACCGGCGAAGGCGTTTCTGCATTGATCCGGCATCTGCAGGACGGCGCCAAGCTCGCCGCGCAAGCCGATACCGCCGCAGCGCCGGCGGGCCTCTTTCGCATGGCGATCGACCGCGCCTTTACCTTGCCCGGCATCGGGCTCGTCGTTACCGGCACGGTCGTCGCCGGAAAGGTCGCAATCGGCGATCGGCTGACGCTCGGCCCGCGCGGCATCGCGGTGCGGGTCCGCGGTCTGCACGCGCACAACCACGCCATCGCGAGTGTCGCCGCCGGCGAGCGCTGCGCCATCAATATTGCGGGCTCGATCCCGGACGGCGGCGAGCCGCGGCGCGGCGACTGGCTGACCGCCCCCGAGCGATATCTGCCGGTGCGCCGGGTCGATCTGTTGCTGCGCCCGTCGCGCCATGCCGAGATGCGGCTGAAGGACGGGCTCCTGGTGCATCTGCATCTCGGCACCGAGGACATCGTTGGCCACGCCGCGGTGCTGGGCGGCCGGACCCTGGCGCCGGGCGAAAGCGGTTTTGTGCAGGTCGAGCTCGATCAGCCGATTGCCGCCCTCGCCGGCGACCGGGTCGTCTTGCGCGACCATGCGGCGCGCACGACCTTGGCCGGCGGCCGGGTCGTCGATCCGCTGCCGCCACGGCGCGGCCGGCGCGCGCCGGCGCGGCTCGAGATCCTGGCGGCGATGGCTCCCGCCGACGCGATGACGGCCCTGCGGCAGATGCTTGCCGTCGCGGGCGTCGTCGACTTGGCGCAGTTCGCGCTGATCCGCAATCTGTCTTCCGCGCAAGCGGCGGCGCTAGCCGAGGTCGGCGCAGAGGAGTTCCGCGTCGTCGGACCGGAAGGTGCGGCGGTCGCGGTCATCCACAAATATCTCGCAGCGCTCGCCGACCAAATCACCGCGGCGCTGGCCCGCTGGCACCAGGCTCAGCCAGACATGCTGGG
>DASXMC010000205.1:0-2148 GCA_036495885.1 Allostellaceae bacterium
GGACTGTCGACGATGACGAAACCGGCATCGCGCGCATGATCGCCGATCCATTGCTCGGCGCGCCAACCGGGCAACGCCGCAAATTCGAAGCCGATCGCCGCATCGCCGAGCCGCACGCGGCGTAACCTGACCCAGGTGGCAAGGCTGCCTTGCGGGTCGATGTCGAGCAGCGCGACCCGTGCGCCGCCCTTCGCCCAGGCGATTGCGAGCTGCGCCGCCAACGTCGTCTTGCCAGCCCCGCCCTTACGTTGTGGCGATCGTGATCACCCGGCCCGCCACACCTCTGCTTTTAGCAGAGGTCATGGCGGGTTGGTGAGCCATTGGTTTAGCCGAGACCGGCGAACGCTGCTATTCGTCGGCCCGGCACTTTGGATATGACGCCGAGACGTTCGGCGATGCCGGGGCCGTAAGCCGGGGCGGCGCACGTGAAATGCGCGATCTGGCGCAGCTGGATGTGTTCCACCGCGCCCTCCCAGCCAGCCATTGATCAGAAAGGATGCGAGCACGGTTGCGTCGCAATCAAGGCGAATTTCGCCTTGCCGCTGTCCGTCCAGTACTGTTGGTCTTGGTGTCGCGTCACTTGAGCAGCATTGGTCATCCGTGATCCTCTCCCCATCAAGGGACGTAGCTCAGAACGGCGGGAACCGCGGCGAATCGAACAACCGCTCCGCGTCGGCGTTCGCATACGGTTGCCCGAGGGCGTTTACCGACTGTGAAAACCATCTGCCGACGGTTCGTACGGTGCGGACCAAAGCTCCGGCCCGGCGCGCCGGGCTATGTATCGATGTCGTCTGCATTTAAGTCATTCCTTCTAAAACGGCTTCCCGCTGAGATAGATCGCGTCGTGAAAGGGTCGCGTTGCTTTAACGGGCCAAATTTGCCGTGCCGGCCCGGCGGCGGGGTGCCCGGTAGTTTCGTAGCGCGATCGTAGCTGTTTGAGATCTCCTCACCTCCCGCGAAAGCGCCGCCATCTGCGCATCATCGGCATGATCGTCGATATACATGCCGCCGACCCCGGTCGCTTGTCGTGCCCAGAGGTCGCCCTCCCAGCGGCCGACTCGCACGAAACTGAGGTTGTCGAGCTTGACGTCGCCGTAATGGCCCCCACGGACATGCAGAACAGCACCGACTCGCAAAAACCGTTGTCGGGCACCTGTGCGAAGGTGCACGGGCAGGGAACCGCGCAGCTGCAGTTGTCAAACCACTCACCGACGATATGCCAACTCGGAATGTCGCTCATCCGGACTCTCCGATCGAACGCGGTATCGCCGACTATAGCATTTCTGTGGATGGCGTCGGATACCGGCGGCCGATGGGTCGCCGCTAAAATTGTCGCGGCTTCACTGGGTGCGGCCGGAGATGGTCGTCGAGGTAAGCAGTGCCGAATAGACGCCGGGTCGGCTCCTGCGGCACGTTGTTTATCTCGGAGAACCTGAGGACAAACCGGCATTCGATGTGCGCTGCAGCCTGCCCCTCTAGAATGCGGCGCGATCGGAGACCGTTGCAAAACCGGGTGACCCCGTTTGGCGATGTCGTCGCGATCTCGCAGAGAGGCCTTTACATCGGCAACCGCGGGATCATCCACGACCCGGCAACCAAAACTCTGCTAGGCAGGCGCTGGACGACCAAGGCATGGCTCGTTTGTGTTCTCGATTACAAACGTCGGCGCCGCGAGGTGATGGGCGGGAGCAGCTGGACGGAGCTTTTCTTTCTCGATGAAGCTGTGGCGCTTGCCGCGGGTCACCGGCCATGCTTTTTCTGCCGGCGCGCCGATGCTCAAGCATTTCGCGCCGCCTGGGGCAAGGCGAAGGGAGGGAAGGCGCCTTTGGCGCCGGAGATCGATGCTGTACTACACGAGGAGCGGCTAGACCGCGGCCGCAAGCGGGTCCATGCCATCTCTAGTGCTGCTGCAGAGCTGCCGGACGGCGCCGTGATTGTCGCGGCCGGCGAGGCCTATACGATTGCGCGCGGCCGCGCGTTCCGCTGGAGCGAGCACGGCTACCAGGCAGCGCGACAAATTCGTCGCGCCGACGGGCTGCTGACCCCACCGTCGACGTTGCTCGCGATCCGGGATGGCTACCGGCCTGTGTTACACTCCGATATTGAAGAGAATCTCCATTTCTGATCGTGGCTGCTGTCGGTTCTCTA
>DASXMC010000206.1:0-3449 GCA_036495885.1 Allostellaceae bacterium
GTGCCGCATCGCCGACGCGTTCGGCCGGAGTTTGGAGATCGTATTCCACGAGCATGTCCACGAACACGGCGATGGCACCCATCACTCGCATCCGCACGGCCATCACGATGCCGATCATCAGCACGACCACGGGGACGAAAAATGATCGTCGGCCCTGAATTGCTGCTGATCGGCGCCGTCGCTGCCGTCGGCGTCCTGCACACGATCGTCCCCGATCACTGGGTGCCGATCGCGCTTATCGCACGCCAACGCGGCTGGTCGAAGGCTGAAACGGCGCGCGCGTCGCTGGTAGCCGGCATCGGCCATGTACTTTCCACGCTGTTGATCGGATCGGTCGTCTGGCTCGCCGGTGTGGTCGCAGCGGCTCGGTTTGGCCACGTCGTCGATACCGCGGCGAGCATCGCGCTGGTTGCCTTTGGCGGTTGGATCGGAATCTCGGCTTGGCGCGAGCTGCGTGGAAATGCCGGCCACGCGCACGGTCATGTGCACCGCCACAACCATGCTCATGACCTTGCGCCGTCGGGCGGCGCTGGGATCCATGGCCCGGAACTGCAACGAATCCCGACAGAGCTCGGAGAGTTAGAGCTTTCAATCTACGAGACGGGCGTCCCGTCGCGCTTTCGTCTGACCGGCGGCCTTGCCGACGCGGTCAGGGTGGAGACGCTGCGTCCCGATGGAGCGCGTCAGATCTTCCTTTTGGCGAACCATGGGACCTACTGGGAATCCGTCGACCAGATACCGGAACCCCACGGGTTCGACGTCATGATCACCGTCGAGCGCGGCGGCCTCGCGCATACCTATGAGACCGAGTTCGCCGAGCATGACGATGGGCATGGCGAGAATCATGACCACGGATACGGTCACGAGCGGGAACCTGCGAATGACCCGCTCTACGCACCGCTACACGGCGACACCCTCGTGCTCACGCGGCATGTCCATGTTCATCGGCACGGCCGGGGTGAGGCGCACACGCATTGGCATGACCACGTCGCCGAGACGGCGCATCTCGTGACGGAGAGCCTGGACGCGGAACCTCCTCTGCACGAGCACTGGCACAAAACCTCGGCGCGCACCGCCCTGCTCTTGATCCTGGGCTCCTCACCCATGGTCGAAGGCATTCCGGCGTTTTTCGCCGCCGGCCAATACGGCATCGGCCTCACAATCGCGATGTCGGTCGTCTTCGCGATCAGCACGATCGCCGCCTACGTACTGCTATGCGTTTACTCGACGGCCGGTCTCCAGCGCGTTCGGCTCGGCGCGTTCGAACGCTATGGCGAGGTGTTGAGCGGTGCGTTCATCGCGCTCGTTGGCGTGGCGTTCTGGATTTGGCCTGTGCTGTGAGCTATGCAACAGCGCCGCACCATGACGTGCATTGAACATCGCGCTGCCCTACTCGTAGTGTCTGTGAGGTCACCGAACGCCGTCCCATGCCAGGAAGGTTGCAAATGACTCAGGCGGCGCAAGAACAGTACGTGGAGCACCCCGTTTCTCTCGCAGCGCTGTTCACCGCGTTCCTCACCGTCTCGCTTGGCGGTGTCGGCGGCGGCGGGATTGTCTTGGCGCGCCACATCGCCGTCGAGAACCGCCGCTGGATAAGCGACAGGGAATTTGCCGACATGGTCAGCCTCTGCCAATTCATGCCCGGGCCGAACATCGTCGGCATCGCCGTCTGCGTCGGGGCGAAGATGCGGGGCGCGATCGGAACAATCGCGGCACTCTGCGGCTTCCTTGTCATCCCGTGGGCGGTCGGCTTCTCGCTCGGCGTGTTATACCTTAAGTACGCTCACTTGACCGTTCTCCGGAACATCCTCGGCGGGATTGCCGCGGCGGCTGCTGGGCTTCTGATCGCAACCGGCATAAGGCTGCTGATGCCGCATCGCCGCCGCCCGGCAGCGCTGATTTTTGCCACGCTTGCCTTCAGCCTCATTCTCTTCGCCAGGCTGCCGCTTCTCGTCGTCCTGTTCGGTCTGGTGCCGCTCAGCATTGCCGCCGCCGGCATCGAAAACGCGAGTGCACGATGAGCGACCCTTCCGCCCCGATCGTGCTGTCGGCGCATCTTGCCTTGGTATCGTCGATCAGTTTTGGCGGCTTCCCGACCGTCCTGCCGGATGTCCACAACTTCGTCGTCGGCACCCATCGCTGGATGACCGATCAGGAATTCGCCAGCTTTTTCGCAATAGCCCAATCCATGCCCGGGCCGAACATGATCCTGATGATGAGTTTTGTCGGGTGGAAAGTGTGGGGATTTCCCGGCGCCGTGGTGAGCGCGTTTGCGACCTTCGGACCGCCTTGCGCCATATATTTCGGTGGATACCGCCTATGGGACCGCTTCCGTGAGGCGCCATGGCAACGGATCGTAAGTCTCGGCCTGGTGCCAGTCACCATGGGAATCGTCATCGCCAGCGGCATCGTGATCGCGCGTGCGGCGGACACCGGATGGCGGACGGCTGTCCTCACGCTTGCCGCAGTCGTGATCACGCTCGCGACCCGGCTCAATCCGATGTGGACGCTGCTTGCGGGCGCTGCTCTCGGCGGCGTCGGCCTACTCTGATGCGGCTCGATCGACGCTGACTCACTTCCGTGATCAATTCCCCGAGCGCGCTGGCCTCCTCGGGCCAGCGCACCTTCTGAAACTTGATCAACCGCAGGATGTCGTGGACGCCCTTATTGCGATAGCACGTCGCGGGCGAGCTGCAGCGCGATCGCGGTCGCAAGATTGAGCGCGAGGGGATCAGGATTCGGGGATACCGAATTCCGCGTACACGGCCTCAACGGGCTGTTCATGCTCGACGGCTGCATCCCGCTCTGCCGCTGGTGCAGCTGGAAGCGGCGCACATCCTCTTCTGTTGCTGTGTCGGGTGAGCGGCGGATGAAAGCCGCGAACGACCGCACATGGCGAACGTAGTGCTGACGTGTTTGCTCGTTGAAGCCACGCACCGTCATGTCTTCGATCATACGGGCGCGCAGCGGGCTGGTGGGCTGGTGGGAAGCATCGGACGTCATCGGGGTTCCTCTCCGAGCTGAAGGTTGCTGGACCTTCGATGCTCGGGATCGGACGCCCCGATCGTCACGCGCTACCGCTCACCATCCGACGAAAACGCAGCTACCGCGCCGCCCATCCCTCCCGCGAGAGCGGGCTCGTTCCATGCCCCTTTAACGGACCTTGCCGGCGCGCAGTAGCAACGGCGAGGTCGGGTCGAACCAGACCTTCGACCGCAGTCGTTGGCCAACGGAGCTTTTTAAGCCGTCTCGCCTGGTAGTTCGCGTAGCTAAGTCTTCAGCCAGTCGAAATCGAACGGCTAGGTGAGGAGCTCGAGGGCGCCGAGATCGCTAGCGCTTTGCTTTCGTTGTCATCACCAAGAGATTGGACTACCAATGCTTGATCTCGCGCGAGCGCTCGATAGGTTCATGTATAAACCCATTAGACGAGGCTGGTAGGAGGTGAGTTC
>DASXMC010000207.1:0-5489 GCA_036495885.1 Allostellaceae bacterium
CGCGCAACCGCCTTCCCCGCGCGGCGCGGTCCTCGATCGCGCGCACGCCGGCCTGGGTCGCCGATTCCTCGAGCCGCTCGCCGAGAAAGCGATAGAAATACATGATGCTCTCTTCCGGCTCCGAGCGTGCCGCCTCCGGCGAGGCACCGACATAGACCGGGGCGCGCAGAAAGACCTTGCCGTCACCCGGGTGCCCGGCTGCCTTCCAGGCCTCGCGATAGGCGCCGATGTTGGGCGCCAGCTCCGACAACGTCCCGAGGCGCACCGCGACAAAGATCGGCACCCCTCTGGTACCGCTCTCGACAAAGGTATCGGGGCTGTTGGCAGCGATGCGGATATCGGGATAGGGCTTCTGATAAGGCTTGGGCGACTGCCGCACGTTGTCGAAATGGTAGTATTTGCCATGGAAAGAGAAGGCGTCCTCTGTCCAGGCACGCTGCAGGATTTCGAGCACCTCGGCAAAGCGTTCGCGGCTCTCGCCGTAATTAACGCCGTAAGCCTGATAGACCCGAGGGAAGCCGCTGCGGCCGACGCCTAAGATTAATCTTCCCTTGCTGATCTGGTCGACCGTAGCGGCTTCTTCGGCGAGCCGCAGCGGATGACACAGCGGCAACACCTGTACGGCGGTGCCAATCTTGATGTGTTTGGTACGCGCAGCAATCGCACTGGCGATGGTCAGTGGTGCGGCCAGTACCGAGCGATCCGGGGCGGTGTGCAACTCCGCCAACCACATAGCGTCGAGGCCCCAGCGTTCGGACGCATCAACCTGGCGGAACGCCTCGTCGAACGCCGCCTCCTGGCTTGTTCCAGGCGGGCGGTGAAATTCATGGAACATGCCAAACTCGAACGCCATGCCCTTCTCCCTTCGCCACCCGACCACAGCACCGTTGCCGCTCGATCACGCTTGATCGTCAGCTTAGGGGAGTAGCATCGGGCTGACCAGCGCAGAATTCAGTCCCTTTCGTAAATAAATTAATCCATCATGGTTACTTGCATCGAACGGTACTTCTATTGTCTGTGCTGACAGTCGCGTCGGCTCCGACCCTTAAAAATCCATTAATGGACGCCGAAAAGACGAATATACGACCTGTTTTTGACGGAAATGGTGGATGTTCGATAAAGCGTCAACTTTGGGCTTCGTTAATAAACTCGAACCCGTGAGATATAGAGTTCCCCGATTGTGGACGACAATTTTGAGAGATCGTAAGATGCCGGGTGGCTGGAGCGCGCCATCGCCGCGGGTGATCTCGAGGCGTGCTTCGCTGAACTGCCCCGGACCGGGATCCCGCCCATCGAGCGGGCCTCGCTCTATTGCCGTCTCGGCGAGGCGTTCTACTATCGCGCGCAATACGCAGACGCAGCCGCCTGCGCTGATGCTGCTTTCGAGCTCGCGCCGGCAAGCCTGGAGATCGCCGATTTCTGCGCCTGGTGCTTCAGCAATTGCGGACAGCACCGAGCCGCGGCAGCGGCTTATGAGCGACTGCTCGAAAGCCGCCCCGGCTGGGCAGCGGGCCACCGCCATGCGAGCGGCTCGTTTGCGATCGCCGGTGAAATTGACCGCGCTATCCAGCATGGCGCTCGCGCCGCCGAACTCGAGCCGAATTCGGCGGAATTCGCGGCGCATGCCGGCTGTCTGTTGGCCGGCGCCGGGCTGCACCGCGACGCCGTTGGTTATTTTGCGCGCGCCGAAGCGCTCGCCCCCGACGACCCGACCATACTGCGGCACCATTCGGGCTCGGCATTTGCGCTCGGCGAGCACGAGACCGCACTTGCCCTCGCGCGGCGCGCCTGCGAGCTGGCGCCCGGCGAGCGGGCCCACGCGCATCACGCGACCGAGCTGTTGCTGCGTTGCGATCGTCTCGACGAGGCCGTCGAGCTGATCTCTGCGAAATTGGCCGGCGATCTCAAGGACGCCGTCGGGTATCGGCTGTTGTCGGCGGTAGAGTTGCTGCGCGGCCGGATCAACGAGGCGCTAAACGCTGTCGAGCACGCACTGGCGCTAGCGCCGGCGCCGGCGGAGTACCATCAGCACCGGGGCAACCTGCTGCATCGCTTGGCGCGGTTTGACGCGGCGGCCGAGGCCTTTGACCGAGCCGCAGCACTCGAGCCGGACAACCCCGCGCCAAAGCGCTCGCAACTGACGGTTTATTTCGACAGCGGCCGGCTTCGCGAGGCGCTGGCGATTGGCGGCGAGCTGATCCGCATCGAGCCCGATAACGAGGAGTATGCTCAGGCGGTCTTGCAGATCCTCAACCGCCGGTTTGAGACCCTCGACGGCGATTGCATCGTGCTCGGCGAGCGGCCAGCAGCACCACGGCGAAGCGAGAGGGCACAGCCCAGTCTCGCCGCTGCCGCGCACACCCAGTGGCGCGTCATTTGCGCATTGATTATACGCGAGACCCGGACCCGCTTTGGCGACTCGACCCTCGGTTATGGCTGGGCACTGCTCGAGCCTGTTCTGCACATTCTGATGCTATCGCTGGTGTTCGCGGTGCTGATGCATGGCCGCCCGCCGATCGGCACGCAATTCTTCATATTTTACTATACCGGGATTATCCCGTATCATCTATTTGTCCATACCAGCAGCAGCATGACCTACGCCGTCAGCGCCAATGGCTCGCTGTTGCAATTGCCGTTGGTCGGCACCTTTGACGTGCTTCTGGCGCGCGGGCTGCTCGAGCTCGTCACCGATGTTCTCGTCGCTGCGATCCTGCTGGCGGGGTTCGGCGCGATTGGACTGGGTAGCTTTCCCTACGATGCTGCCGGCGTAGCGGCCGCGAGTGCTACGGTTTGGCTTTTGGGTTGCGGCTGCGGCTTTATCAACGCCGTCGTCAACGCGTTTTTTAAATCATGGGACAAGATCTGGGCGCAGCTGACCCGGATTTTGTATTTTTGTTCGGGCATATTTTACGTGCCTGGCATGATGCCGGACTGGATCCGCGACCGGCTCGCCTGGAACCCGGTGCTGCAGGCGGTCGACTGGTTCCGTGCCGGCTTTTTCGACGACTACGTGCCGCATTGGCTCGACCGCGGATATTTATTGGCGGTTGCGGGATCGGTCCTTCTCGCCGGATTGGCGCTCGAGCGCGGGCTGCGCCGCCGCCTTTACGAGCCGTCATGATCCGGCTCGAGCGCGTCTCCAAGGCTTATCGCACCCGCGAAGGGCGCAAGGTCGTCCTCGACGGCGCCAATGCCATATTCGCGGCCGGGCACAATTACGGCATTCTCGGCGTCAATGGTGCGGGAAAGTCGACCCTGATCCGGCTTCTCGCCGGCTCGGAACTGCCCGACCGCGGCCATGTGCGGCGTTACGGCCGGGTATCGTTCCCACTGGGTTTTGGCGGCACGTTCCACGGGGCGCTTTCCGGGCGCGAAAATGCGGCGTTTGTTGCCCGGATTTACGGCGCGCCGGTGCGCGCGACGATCGACTTCATCCAGGATTTTGCCGAGCTCGACGAATATTTCACCATGCCGGTGAACACCTATTCCGCCGGGATGCGCGCCAGGCTAGCCTTTGCCGCTTGTCTCGCAATCGATTTCGACATTTACCTGATCGACGAAGTGACCGAGGTCGGCGACCAGCGCTTTCGTGGTAAATGCGCCGCGGCGTTCCGAGGCCGCATGACCCATTCCGACATTATTCTCGTCAGCCATAACCCGCACACGGTGCGTCAATATTGCGACCGTGGTGCCATTCTCTGTGATGGCGCGCTCGAACTCTACGACGATGTCGGCGCGGCGTTGACCCGTCATCACCGCATGCTGCAGGAAGCCGCATAATGCCGGCAAATGCAGTAGTGATGCGCGATGCCGGAGCGCCCGCCGGGCCGCAGGGTTTGGCCCCCGCAACCTCGACTGCGGCGGCACTGCCGCTGCCGGCTGCGAGCGGCGGGCCGGTGCTTCCGGCAGAGCCGCGCCTGCTGCGGACTGTGGTCGCCCGGCGGCGGCGCCTTTCGCTGACATTGCTGTCGTTTCTTGTAGTAGTCATGATGCCGACGGCTCTCGCAGCGGTTTATTACCTGCTGATCGCTGCCGACCAATACGTCGCCGAGTTCCGCTTTGGGCTGCGATCGGCCGAGCCGGCGCAAGCCGAAAACACGACATTGTTGGCGGTAAATGCCGCACCATTGCAGACGGCGCTCGATTCATATGCCGTGGCGCAGTACATCGCCAGCCGTGCGATCGTCGATGATCTAGACCACAGGCTCGACTTGCGGCGGATGTTTTCCACCGCAGCGGCGGACTGGCCGGCAAGGCTGCAGCTTCCGATCACGGTCGAGGAACTGGTCACTTATTGGCAACGCCAGCTCGATGCCTTTTTTGACCCGGTCAATGGCACGATCATCGTCCGGGTGCGGGCGTTCACGCCGACGGAAGCCCTGAGGTTAGCGCAGGCCGTTCTTGCCTCGTCCGAGCGGCTGGTCAACGTGCTGTCGGAACGCGCCCGCCGCGATGCGTTGCAGAATTCCGAAGCCGATGTTGTTGCGGCAGAGCGCCGGCTGGGGATGGCGCTTGCCCATCTGCGCGACTATCGCGACAAGCAGGGTCTGATCGACCCGCGCAAGGCGGCGGATGCAAATGCGGCCTTGTCTGCTCGGTTAAATGACGAACTGGCGCATGCCGGCGCGAATCTCGCGACATTGCGGCAGTTCATGGCTGCCAACGCCCCGGCGGTCAAACTCCTCCAGGCGCACATCGACTCGTTGAAGGCGCAGCAGAGCGCTGTTGAAAGCGAGGCGACGGAGACCGCAAGGAGCCGTCAACAGACACTCTCGCAGCTGATGGGCTCCTATGACGAGCTCGAAAGCGAACGGCATTTTGCCGAGGCCGCCTATCAGCACGCGCTCGAAGCCCTCGACCGCGCCCGCATCAACGCCGACCGCCAGCAGATCTATGTGGCCGATTTCGTCCCGCCGAGCCTGCCCGAAAAATCGCTCTATCCTCGTCGCTGGCGCTCGCTCGGGCTCGTGTTTGGGGCCGCTCTCATTCTCTGGGGGATTGGCAATCTGACCGTCCGGTCGGTCAGAGATCACCTCTAGTCCCGCAAGCGCGAACGGGGGCGAAGGCATGGCGAGCGTCCAATTCGAACCCTCCCGCCCTCTCCTTTTCCCGGAAGGCGGGGTCGTCGCCGCCCGATTGCGCGCTGTGGGCTGCACAAGCCGGCCGCGGCTCGCACTCGTCTCGAGCTACAATGAGCTGTGCGGGATCGCTGCCTATACCCGCAGTCTCGAACGGCAGCTGGCTGATGTTTTCGACATTCGCGTCTTTGATCTGAACCAATATCTGTTGCGCAGCACCCATGGCCGCGTGCGTAAGTTCGCCGACCGCCACATTCAGGAAATATGCCGCGAGCTCAAAGACTTTGAGACGGTGAGTTTGCAGCTGGAGCACGGAACCTTAGGTCGCAACGCGCGCGACATTTTCCGCCGCTTCAGCTGGATCGTACGCGCGGCGCCGCGACTTTCGGTTACGTTGCACACGATGTTCGA
>DASXMC010000208.1:0-1611 GCA_036495885.1 Allostellaceae bacterium
GCCAGCACCTCAAACGCGGTCTCCGTCCCGAGCACGCCCATGCGGGCGGCCATCTGCAACATAAGCGTTTCCTCCGGCTTCCTTGCTGGGCCCGGAGACTAGCGCAAATCAGGGGAAATGACGATCGCGAACAGGATTAACGAGGTGTCCGGACCTCGGTGCCGGCCCGGCCGAGGCAGCCGCCGCATACGCTCTACGAGGCGCTGGTTATCTTTTTCAATCGAGAGTGCGCGGGTCGTCGATCGCAAAGGTCAGATGCTGGGTCGGCTGCGGCGTCGTCGTCATCAGCGTAACGCCGTCCGGGGCGGCGAAGCGATGCCAGCGTCCTTGCGGGACGATCACCACATTCCCGGCCTTGAGCGGATAGGATTGCGGGCCGTCGTCGAACATGATGTGAAAGGTCACGGCACCATCGACGACCTGCACGATCTCGTCGCCATTGACGTGCCGCTCCCATGGCCCTTCGCCGGAGAATTTGGCGGCATTGATGGCGCTGTCGCGGTACGGCGCCAGGCGCGCAAACGATCCTTGGCGATCGGCTTCGGGAGTTTCCGGGGTGCGCCCCCGCAACATCTTGAGCTTGGCCAATTCGGCGTTCAGATCGAGGATCGTGAGCATGCCCCTCTCCTTCCTGCAGCTGAGACCGGTGCCGAGACGATTTGGCGCCGCCACTGGGCCGCGCATTGCAGCCCGGGCCGGCGTTTCGCCGCAACCATGTGCAACCAATAGCATATCCACGAGTTTAGCGACCTGATAGCGGGGATGAGGCAGGTTGACGCGGGCTTTCCCGGGGCTGATCGTGCGCAGATGGTTGCCGCTTTCGACACTCACTCCTCGGTCAAGAGATTAACCGCCGCCGGCATGCCCGAGGCGCAGGCGGAAGTCATCACCGAGCTGTTCGCCGCCGCACGCGACACGGATTTGATCGGGCTTGCGACAAAGACCGACCTGCAGCACGAAATCGCAGCCGTGCGGACCGATCTCCAGCACGAAATCGCAGCCGTGCGGACCGATCTTCAGCAAGAAATTGCTGCCCTGCGGACCGATCTCCAGCACGAAATTGCTGCTCTGCGGACCGATTTGCATCGCGAGATCGGCGGGCTCAGGGTCGAGATCGCCGAGGTCAGAGCCGACATTTTGAAATGGATGATCGGTCTCGTCGCCGGCGCGGTGCTGATCAATGTCATGGCCGTGGTCGGCGCGATGCTGGCGGTGGTGCGGATCGTCGGCCACTGACGGGGCCTCGCACGCGGATCAGCGTCGCGGGCCAGTGCGACGGGTCAGCCGTCGAGCGGTGCGGCATAGCGGTGGATGTGATAAGGCAGGCGCGCCATCCCCGGGCAATGACTGCCGACGACTGGTTCGAGCGCCTCATAGAGCCCGCGGTTGTCGGCGTTGGCGGCGCCGAGGCGCTCGCGCGCCGCCTCGACGCGCGCGCTGAGGCGCCCAATGTCAACGCCGACGAGGCGGCGGTTGTCCAGGATCATCCGCCCGCCGATCATGACGCTGGCGACAGCGGTGCCGTCCTCGGTGTGGACGAGCTGGTTGACCGGGTCATTCAACGGCAGCCAATTCGGGTGATCGAGATCGAGCATGACGATGTCGGCCTTG
>DASXMC010000209.1:0-4888 GCA_036495885.1 Allostellaceae bacterium
GGCGTCGCGTGCGTCGTTATCCTTCTTCGCCATGTCCGGCCGTTCGAGCGCCAGCCACAGCCGGCGCTGCTGGCGCAGGTTGCTGGCGCCGAGCATGACGAGCCCGTCTTTGGCCTCGTAGCAGCTGTTGGTGGCGTGGGCGTGGCGATTACCCGAAGGCTTGGGCTCGACGCCGTTGCGCAAATAGCCGGTCAGGTGCGAACTCATCAGGATCATTGCGACGTCGAGCATCGCCAGATCGATGCGCTGGCCGCGCCCGGTGCGTTCGCGCTGAAAGAGGGCAGTGGCGAGCGCAAAAGCGCCCATCGTCCCGGTCGCGTAATCGACTGCGGGCGAACCGAACTTGATCGGGTTGACCGCCTCGGTGCCGGTCGTCGCCATCAATCCCGAGGTCGCCTGGATCACATGGTCATAAGCGGTCTGCCGGCCGCGCGGCCCGTCCTGGCCAAAGGCCGAGATCGAGCAGTAGATCAGCCGCGGGTTCAGCACCGCCATCGCCTCATAGCCGAGTCCAAGCGCCTCGAACGCGCCCGGCCGATAGTTTTCGACCATGACATCGGCGCCCTCGACCAGCCGCTTCAGGATCTGGCGCCCGGCCTCGGTCTTCAGATTGAGGGTGATCGCGCGCTTGTTGGAAGCCTGGGTCAGAAACCCCGTTCCCATCAGGCCCCGGTTCAATTCCCGGTCGGTGCCGGTGCCGCGGGTCTGGTCAGGGTCGCTCGGGTCTTCGACCTTGATCACATCGGCGCCGAGCACGCCCAGCTGGTACGCGGCAAATGGTCCGGCCAGCACATGGGTGACATCAATGATGCGGATGCCCTCAAAGGGTTGGGTCATCAGAGGCTCCTGCACGTGTTCGAATAGCCGGGTCGAGCTTAGCCGACGGCGCCCGGCGCCTTCTCGTTTGCAATAAACCAGTATTCGCCGTCATTGGCGCCGGCGGCGCGCACGATTTGGTTGTTTGGCGTCAGCTCGAATGCGGTATACCCGAGCCCGGCGAGAAAGGCGAAGGCGTCGTCAACCCGATGGCCGGCGCGGGCTAAATGCTGGCTCAGCAATTCGAGGACTAGCACCGGACGGAACCGCCGCAAGGTCACTTCGCCGCCGCGCAACAGCGAGAATTCCCAGCCCTCGATATCGGCTTTGACAAAATCGAGCCGCTCGAGCCGGAGAGCCTCGGCAACCGCGTCCAAGCTCGCGGTCGCCACGATTTCCTGCGCCACCAGATCCCAGCGGGCTTGCGGCTCTCCCAGGTGAGCGAGGCCAAAGCCAAAACTGCCGCGGCCCTTGACCGGCACGCTCAACGTGTCGATACCGCACGCCGACCCGAGCGCTATCGGCAGCACCGACACATTGTTGAGCCGGCGTAATGCGACCGCCGCGCGCAGGATCGCGCGGGCATAGCTGCCCGGTTCAAAGGCGTAGACCCGGCCTGCCGAGGCGGCCCGCGCAAACAATTTCGTGTATTGCCCGGCATGGGCGCCAATATCGAAAACAACGCCCGCGGCCGGAACGAACCGCGCGAATAACGGAAAGAGATCGCGATGATGCTGCCGGCTCGTCGCCTTGAACAGATGGGCGACAAAGCTGCCCGACAACCGCCAGCGATAGGGTTCGCGGGTCACTCGGCGCGACCGATGACAGCGGTCAGCGATCGCGGCGATATTTCCCGATCGGGATCATCTTCGCCCGCAACCTGTCGCAATCGCGATCGGGCAAGCGCGAGATACGTGCCGCGAGGCGCTGCCGACCGCATTCGCACCCAGTTTTGATCGCAATTATCCTCTGTCATCGATCGGCAATGGTCTGTTTCGGCTACCTGATGCCGCAGTCTACTCGCCGGCCGGAGAGAGGGAAGCCCCCGTGGCGGTCAAAGAGGGGTGAGGTTGCCGAGGGGCGCTTGCCACCACGGACACCAAAGCTATAGTCGCGCCAGCCGAACCTCTGGTTTCATTGGGGAGGACGATGTCGTTCCGATCCTGCACCGCGAGTGCTGCCATCCTGCTGGCGCTGCTGTTCGCGGCACCCGCCGCCGACGCCGGCCTGTTCATCGACTCGGCCGGGCGTCGGGTCGTACTGCCGGACCGGATCGAGCGAATCATGCCGGCGGGACCGGCCTCGGCCGTCTTTGTCTATGTAGTCGTACCGAACAAATTGATCGGCTGGCCCGAGCCGCTGTCGCGCGCCCAGCGCGCGCTGTTGCCGGCAAAATACGCGCGGCTGCGGGTCGTCGGCCAGCTCGGCGGGCCGTATCCCACGGCAACCGCCGAGGATGTGCTGCGGCTTCATCCTGACCTGATCATCGGCTACGGCGTGGTCTCGCCGCCGACCGTGGCACTCGCCGACCGCATCCAGCAGCAGACCCACATTCCCTACATCCTGCTCGACGACAGCTTTCAGGTCATGCCGGCGATCGTACGGGAGCTGAGCCCGATCCTCGGCGGCGGTCATGGCCTCGATGTCGGCAATTATACCCCTCTGACTGTCGGCACTTACATCTTTCAAGCGATCAACATTTTACGCGGACAATTGCTGATCACTTCGGCCGACGATCGGCCGCGAGTTTACTACGGCCGCGGTCCCGACGGTCTCGAAACGCCTTTGCCGGGATCCCCGCCGGCCAGCAACATTGAGCAAGCGGGTGCCATTAATGTCGCGGGGGCACTCGGCCGAAACGCTATCGTTCCGGTCACGCGCGAGCAGATCCTGTCCTGGGACCCGCAAATTATTATCGCCCAGCAGCGCAGCTTTTACGACCAGCTGGTGCGCGGCCGACAATGGCGCTGGCTCGCCGCGGTACGCAACAAAAAGGTTTATCTCGTACCGGCCGACCCGTTCGGCTGGATCGACGATCCGCCCGGGCTCAATCGCGCCATCGGGATCTACTGGCTGTCGAGCCTGTTTTATCCCGGTGTCTACCAGCAGGATCTGCGCGTTGTCGCCCGCGAATTCTACCAGCTGTTCTATGGCGTGCAACTGACCGACCGGCAGCTCAAAGCGCTGATCGGACCCGCCGAAAACCCGGCCGCGGCGGCCGGCCAGGTGGCCAACGTGCCGATCTTTGGCGCCGAACCGACACCGGTCCCCGGCACCCCCACCAATCCGCAGCTGACACGGCCGCCGGCCGGCCCGCCGGGTCGCAGCGGCCTGCCGCCCGCTGGACCCCCACCCTGAGAGATCGACGATCGGCGGCGTCAAAGGCTAGGAGTGCCGCAGCGGCAGGGTTCAGCTGCGCCATTCCAGGGTGCGCGGCTTGATCGGGTTCTCAAATGCGCGGTTCTCCGCCCGCGCGCGCTGGTACTCGCGCTTGAGCCGGTAATACCATTTCGCCTGGGTGTCGGCGTCGTCGATCAGCATCAACGGCGGGTCCCAGCGCAGTCCTTGGCTCTGGCGCTCCATGATCGTGCGATCCTGGTGCAAAAACGCGCGCACATAGGGTCGCAGCAACGGCTTCAAGGCGCTGAGCCAAGAGGCCGTCCAATAGATGCAGTGGTTGATTTCGCTGGTCTTGTCGTCGATCGGGGTGATCGCCGTCAGGTTTGAGACGGTGTTACGGCCGGCGCGAATGCACTCGATGCGCACCCCCGGCAGGCGAAAGAGGATCTCGGTCTCGGGGAGCCCGCTCAACAGGCGATAGGCGCGCGAATTGCTCGACGGCACGTGCCGGGTCATCGTAAACCCCCAGGGCGAGGGCACAAACGCTTTGGCCTTGGCTTGGATCGAACGGCGCGATCGCCACCACCATGCGCGATGGACAAAGGGTCCGTGCGCCGGGTCCATCAGCCCGACCACGGCATGGTCGATCGAGGCGGCAAGCGCGACGGCCTCGACCAGCCGCGGGGCGGCATCGCCAAACCCTTCGACCGCGGGGATTTCGGGTGCGGCCGCGGGGTCGTCGCCGAAATAGACCCAGACATTCCCCTGGACTTCGCGAACCGCGTAGCGGCGGATTTGGATGCGGCCGGGGGTAGGGGTTTGGCCCGCAGCCAGAGCTGGGATCGCGGTGCAGTGGCCCCCGGTGTCAAACCGCCAGCCGTGATAGCAACATTCGATCTGGTACCCGTCGAACCGCCCGGCATTGAGCGGCATGCCGCGATGCGGGCAGATGTCGCGCAACGCAAATGCGACACCATCGCCGTCGCGGCCGATCAGCACCGGCTCGCCGAGCATGATTTTGGGCAACATCGCCCGCCGCTTGAGCCGCGCGCCCGGCACGGCGTAATACCACGCCTCGCGCAACGGTGCCGCACTGTCCGGCGTCCCGTTCGCCAAAGTTTGCTGTTGCCGACCGCCCCCCACCGGCATCAGATTCGCCCTTCCACAAGCGGCAGGCAAGCGGGAAAGCGACGATGGCGGCGAGCCCGATCACTACCGACCAAATCCCGATGCTGGACGAGCCGCCCGATGCGGCTGGTGTCAGGCGCCTGACCCTGAACCGGCCGCAGGCGCGCAACGCACTCTCGGTCGCGATGATGAAGGCGCTGCTCGCGGCGCTCGAAGCGGCCGGCAGGGATCCGCAGACGCGGGTCATCGTAATTGCGGGCGCCGGCCCCGCCTTTTGCGCCGGCCACGATTTGCGCGAAATCCGCGCCGATCCGCGCCGCGAGACTTACGAGCGTATCTTCGCGCTGTGCAGCGAGCTGATGCTGACGATCACGCGGCTCGCCAAACCGGTGATCGCCGAGGTGCACGGGGTGGCGACCGCGGCCGGCTGTCAGCTGGTCGCGACTTGCGATCTCGCGATCGCCGCCGACGATGCGCGTTTTGCGACCCCGGGCGTCAATATCGGATTGTTCTGCTCGACCCCGATGGTGGCGTTGTCGCGCGCGACAGGCCGCAAGGCGGCGATGGAGATGCTGTTGACAGGTGAGCTGATCGACGCCGCCAG
>DASXMC010000210.1:0-1738 GCA_036495885.1 Allostellaceae bacterium
TATTGCGCCGCCGCGCCCGACATGAAGACGAGACCCATCGTCAGCAGCACCTGGTCGAGCTCGTCGCCACCGTAGAGACGCCGGTAGAGCAGCCGCTCGACCGGCAGGCTGGCGAGCGCCACTGCCGCGGTTGCCGTCGCAAGTGCGGCCGGCAACGGCACGGCATAATGGTTCATCAGACTGGTCATCACATAGCCGCCAGCCATCGCGAACACGCCATGCGCCAGGTTGACAAACCCCATCATCCCCATCGTCACCGACAACCCGACCGAAATCAGGTACAGCACCATCGCAAAGGCAATGCCGTGAAAGATCACGCTCAGCGCGGCGGAAAAGGCCATCATGATGAGCCGAGACGCACGAGAACAAGACAGGAATTAGCGTCCTGGCCCAGAATTAGTGTCGTGGCCCAGAAGTTCGCGATGTCCTCCGACTCGGCATCCCGACGAAGGTCGGGACCCATTGCGGCCATGGGTACCGGCCTTCGCCGGTATGGCAGGAAGATGTCGCAGACACCAATTCCGATGAAGTTCGGAACCGGAAAACTAGGCGTTGCGGTCGAGCAATTCGATATGGACGTTCTGCGGGCCGCGCAAAAAGGCGATGCGCACACCGGGGCGGATCGTCTTTGGCTCGACGGTGAATTCCACACCCTTTTGCTTCAGTTCGCTGACGACCGCATCGATACCGTCGACCCGCAATCCGATATGCTCGAGCCCGAGATGGGGCGGCTCCGGCGGCGGAGCGACCGCATTCTCTTCCGGCACCTGAGCGATGAACACGGCGACCCCGCCGAGATTGAGATCGATGCGCGGGTGGCCGTCGGATTGGATCGAGCGAATGATCTCGGCGCCGAACATCCGCTCGTACCATTGTGCGGTGGCCTCGGCATCGGGGCTGCGCAGATGGATGTGGTCATAGGCGAATTTGCTCATCGCGTTTTCTCCCGAGTGCGTACGAGGCCGCAACTCTAGGCGGCGAGGATCGCAAGAGCCAGCACGATCACTTCGCCCCGCCGCTCGCCTTGCACCGGCCGACCGCGAATTGCGCGACCGATCGCGTTCGTGCTGCTAAAGTGATCAAAACGTAGTCAGAACGCTCAAAAGAAAGGCGGCATTATGCCGGAAACACCGGCGGCTGCGATGCGCGGGAGCGTATCCGGCCGCCATTTTGCCGACAGCATCGAGAGCCGTGCTTCGTGGATCGCTGCAGCGTTGACGATCGCGATCCTGTCGATCTCCTATGGCGCGCCGCTCGTGATCGTGCTCGGGCTAAAGACGATTGTTGCTGCACTTGACGCCGACCGCTCGGTCGTGGCGCTGGCCGCAGCACTGGTCTGGGTCGGGACCGGCATCGGCGGGATCGTGATGGGCTGGGTTGCCGACCGCATCGGGGTCCGGCGAACCGTGATCTTTGGCGCGTTGATGACAGCACTCGGTCTCGCGGTGTCGGCGATCGGGCGGGTGTGGACGCTCTACCTCGGGCATGCGCTCTTGATCGGTTTTTTGGGCGGTGGTGCCCTTTATCCGCCGCTCCTGGTTTATATCAGCCGCTGGTTCGACCGTCGCCGCGGCACCGCACTCGCGCTGATCTCATCCGGGCAATACATCGCCGGGGTGATCTGGCCCTCTCTATTCCAACGCGCACTGCCGTGGCTCGGTTGGCAGCGTCTGATGCTGATCTTCGCTGGCGCCGTTCTACTGATCGTGCCGATGGCGCTGCTGCTGCGGCCGCCGCC
>DASXMC010000211.1:0-3682 GCA_036495885.1 Allostellaceae bacterium
AGCCGCCAATGATTTGCGGGCAGCGGGAAAAACGCCACCGGCCCGTCGCCGTGCATCCAGACCTGGGCCTCGTTGTGGTCGAGTTCACCCTCGACCTTGATGTCGGCCAACAGAAAGCGTTCGGGATAGGTGCCGCCGGAAAACGAGATTCCGAGCTTGTCTCGTAGCGCACTGTGCGCTCCGTCGCAGCCGAGAACCCAGTCGGCCGTCACTTCCTCGATCCGGTCGCCATGGCGTAGCTGCACCGCCATAGCACCCCCCTGCGGCGTCAAGCCGACGAGTTCGGTGTTGCGCTCGACCGTCACTCCCAGCCGCCCAATATGCTCTTCGAGCAGGCGCTCGGTCTCGTCCTGTGGCACCCCCAGCACAAACTGGTAGCGCGTGTCGAGGGCGCCGAAATCGACATGGGCAATGCGCCCGCTCTCCCCATACGTGTTGACGGCGGTAATGCGCTGGCCAGCGGCGAGAAAGTCATCGGCAAGCCCCATAAGCTCGAACGTCTCGACGGTGCGGGGATGGATCGCGATGGCTCGCGACTGGAACGCGCGATGCGCATCCTTGTCGATCAGGCGGCAACAAATGCCCGCGCGGGCGAGCTCGTGGGCGGCGACCAGTCCGGTTGGACCGGCGCCGACGATCAGCACAGTTTGCGGGTCGCTCATGACCGCCTCCTAGGAACTTGACTGACTGACCAGTCAAGTTATTCTGATGTCGATTTTTTCAAGGGTCTGAGACGTGGAAGTGCGCAATGAGCGGGAAATTGCCGGATTCATCTCACGGGGATAACGCTCCCGGCCACGGAAATGCGTCTCGGCGGCGCGGCCGTGAGCGGCGCGAAAACGAGATCCTGGAAGCAGCATTCGAAGAGTTCACCGCCCGCGGCTATGCCGCCGCCCGGATCGAGGACGTCGCGCGCCGCGCGGGGGTCGCCAAGGGCCTGCCGAGTTTCTATTTCGCGAGCAAAGACGGGCTGTTCAAAGCGGTGTTGCGCCGCCTGATCCTACCCGATTGGGATGCGCTCGACGCCCGGTTTCGTGGGTCGGACCAGCCCACCTCGGAATTGCTGCGCGAGCTGGTCGCTGTGATTTACGACAAACTGGTCGGCAATCCGCGGGCGCACCAGCTGGTCCGCCTGCTCGTCGCCGAGGGACCGAGGCTCCCCGAATTGACCGAATTCTACCATGCCGAGGTCATCGAGCGGGTGATGCGGTTGTTGGAGGCACTGCTGGCGCGCGGGGTCGAGCGCGGCGACATCCGGCCGAGCCCGGTTGCCGATTACCCGCAAATGGTCATGGCGCCGGCGTTGATGGCGGTGCTGTGGAGCCTCCTATTTGCCGAGCGCCACCCGCTCGACCTCGCCCGCTTTTTCGCAGCCCATCTCGACCTCGTCCTTTACGGCCTCGCCCCGCGCTGACCGCGCGATCCGTTTCATGCCCAGGGATCGGGCACGCCAGAGCGACGGGCGGCCGCCCCAATCCGATCGATCAGGCGTCGACCACGACCCGGCCAACCGGGCGCGCCTGGCAAGCAAGGATATGCCCGTCCTTTTCGTCGGCGGGCGTCAGCGCGTTGGTTGAATCCTGCTCAACCTTGCCTTCGAGCAGCGTCACCTTGCAGGTGCCGCACTGGCCGGCGCGGCATGAATAGGCGACGTCTAAGCCCTGGGCGAGTGCCAAGTCGAGAATGTAGTCGGAGCCCTTGCAATCGACCTCGATCTTGCTGTGCGAGAAGAAAACCTTGGCGAGCTGGCTCGCCTGGGCCTCGGCGGCGGCGGGATCGCGACGCGGCACGCCGCCAAAAACCTCCTGATGAAACCGCGTCATGTCGAAGCCCATTTGTTCGAGCATGCCGCGGGTCGCATCCATAAAGCCGAGGGGGCCGCAGAGATAAACGTGGCGGTTCTTCAGGTCGGGAACCAGTTTGGACAACACCTCAGGCGAGATGCGGCCGACCGGACCAGTCCAGCCGCTGCCCTCTTCGACTTGGCTGCAGACAAACTGTGAGCGGAAGCCGGCGAGGTTCCGCTCCATCAATTGCAGCTCGTGGGCGAAGATCAGATCATCCGGCGTTCGCGCGAAATGCAGGAACTGAATGTCGGCATCGGGGGTCGTGTCGTGCAGCCAGCGCGACATAGCCATCACCGGAGTAATGCCGCTGCCGCCGGAAATGAACAGGAACGGACCGGAATCGTCGGGGACGCAGGTAAACTCGCCGTGCGGCCCGTCGACAAAAAGCGTAGAGCCGGCGCGCAGATTGTCGTGCAGCCAGTTTGAAATCTGGCCGCCCTCGACCCGCTTTACGGTAACCGAGATCACATGCGGTCGTGACGGAGTCGCAGAGATCGTGTAGCTCCGCCTGACCACGGTGCTTTCGATCGGCACCTCGAGGGTCATGAACTGGCCGGGGCTGTAGCGGAACAGCTTGGGCGGCTCGGCGACAAAGCGGAAGGTTTTGACGTCACGGGTTTCGTCGATCGCCTGAATGCAGCGGAGCGGAAGCTTGCCGCGCTGCCAGAACATCTCGGCAGTGAAGTCGCCCGTCAGCAACGAATACAGATTGGGTGCCGCCACTTTCGTTTCGGCCGCAGGCGTCGCCTTTGCCTGGACAGCGGCGCGCGCCGACGGGCGCTTTATCAGCTCGACCAGATTATCAAAGGCGGCTTTAGCCTCGGGGTCGCCGTGAAACAGCCCGTTGCTGGTGCGCGCCGCCTTCAACAATTCCCGCGAAAATTGGACGAGGTCGCGCTCAACTTCGGGACGCTCTTCCGGCGCCAGGGAGCTCAAGATCGTGTCGAGCGAGGATGCAACCTGCTCCACCCCCGGGCGAAGCTGACCCGCGGTGTACTGTTTCCACAACTCCGCCTTCTCGGCCTCGGTATTGGCCAGCGAGCGCTGCAACAGCGGCGAATGGCACCAGTCGCGCGAGGTGAGAAGCTCGTCGAACCGTTCCATTTCGCGCGCCGTCATCTTGCCGTCACCATCGGCAAGACGCAGGAACATCATCATCGGCAGTTCGACGACGACTCTCGATTTCTCGGTAAGACGTACCGGCATGGAAGCCCCTACTGAGCAGCGATGGCGTGCAGTTCAGGTACGCTGTGCCGCGGCGGAACCACGGTCGCCGGGCGCGTACTGAGGAGATAGCTGGAGACAACGCCAAGAATGGCGCGAGTCGCGTGCAGATCGCGGCTCAAAAGGTCATCGACGACCTCGCGCGGGATCGAGATCACTTCGGCCGTCGGGCTCACGACCTCGATCGAGGCGGTGCGGGGGCGACCGGTCACGACACCGAGTTCGCCAAACACCGCGCCGGGCTTGCTGCGACGGAAAACAATCCGTCCCTCTTCGCCTTCGGCCCACGCCTCGGTCTCGCCGCGCACCAGGACAAACATCGAATCCGAGGCTTCCCCAAATCGGCAGATCTGCTCTCCGGCGCTGAATGTGACGAGCGCCGATTGCCGGGCGATGCCGGCGAGCCTGTCGATGTCGAGTGCGGAAAACGCCTCGACGGCGAGGAGCTCGGCCATCACGAGGATCGCGTCGGAGCGCACACCGCGAGTGACCGCGGCGAGTGCCTCCTCGACGAGGGCGGAGGGCGTGCCGAGATTGGTCCGCAGTTCTGCTGCGGCCTCTTCGGCAGCGGCGGGGTCGGTGACGGCGAGCGCCGAAATCGCAAGTGCTGC
>DASXMC010000212.1:0-2480 GCA_036495885.1 Allostellaceae bacterium
CGGTCCGCCGCGCGCCGCGGGGAATTATTTTGGCACGCGAAAAGTCATGGGGTGCGGAGGAACGCGATGAGGACACTCGGAATATTGATGGTGGTCGCAGCGGTAATATTCGCCACAACACCGGTCATGGCGCAGACTGGAGCGCTCGAGGTCAATCACGCCTGGGCGCGGGCCACACCCGGCAACTCCAACATCGGGGCGGCTTATTTGACGATCCAGTCGCCGACGCCCGACCGTCTTGTCGCGGCATCGACGCCGGTAGCAAAGGAGGCCCAGCTCCACACGATGACGATGAGCGGGATGGTCATGAAGATGCGACCTCTCGCTGCGCTCAATATTCCGGCCGGCCAGCCGATTTCGTTGGCTCCAGGCGGCGTGCACGTCATGCTGATCGGGCTCAAATCGCCGCTCAAAGCCGGTCATTCGTTCCCGCTGACCCTGACATTTGACAAGGCTGGAAAGCGGACCGTCGATGTCGCGGTCGAACCGGTCGGCGCCAGTGGACCGGCCGCGGCTGGGGCACAACATTAGAGGAGGACACCTCATGGATGGCGATGCATCGGGCCCGGCGATACGGCCGGTTTCACCGCGTTTCGGGCCGCGCCTGGTCCTTGTTGCCGCACTCCTTGCCGGGTTCATGATCCTGGGCGCAGGGGCAATTGTGGCGCTCACGTTGCGCGGCAGCCCGCAGGGTGCCGCCGGCACATTGCTCAGCGCGACGATCGGCGGGCCGTTCAAGCTCGTCGATCAGAACGGCCGCACGGTCACCAACACCGATCTCGAGGGCAAGTGGTTGCTGGTTTATTTCGGCTACACCCATTGCCCGGATGCGTGTCCGACCGCGCTCAACAATATTGCGCTGGCCCTCTCGGATCTCGGGGCGGCTAAGAAAGAGGTGCGTCCGGTGTTCATAACCGTCGATCCAGGGCGCGACACCTCGCACGCGATGAAGGATTATGTCTCGGCCTTCGGCGCGCCGATCTTGGCTTTGACCGGCAGCGATGCGGCGATCGCCCAGGCGGCGCGGGAGTACCGGGTCTACTACGCCAAGCACCCCGAAGCCGGCGGCGACTATTCGATGGACCATAGCTCGATCATTTATGTCATGGACCCGAAGGGGCGCTTTACCGCGTCGTTCACCGGCGAAGATCCACCCGAGCAAATCGCCGCCCGGCTGAAGAAATTGGTGGGCTAACTCGGTTTTGCGGCACCCGCGGCACGTAGCGCAGCCGGGAGGAGGGGCTGCTGCGAACCGCTCTCAGGGGTCTGTTCGTCCGATCGCTTCATCCACTCTTCTGGGTGTGCGACGATAGCCTATCGATTGGTGCATTTTAGCTCGCCGGCACCGTGAGAAGCTTGCGCCCGAAGCTATGTGAGCGGCCAAGTTTCGGTTCCGAAAATCGCTAATTCGTGTCAAGATTAACCATGTTCTCGGGGATTGACCTGCGCCTCGCCGAGCTGTTGGCGGCTCGGTTGTGTCATGAGCTGGCCGGAGCGATCACGGCGGCTACCAATGGCGCCGACCTTCTCGGCGAACCCGATCTCGAAGTCGATCGAGAGACGCTGGCGTTGGTCGGCGATAGCGCGCGGCGGGCCGGCAGCCGGTTGCAATTCTACCGTTTTGCTTACGGCTATGGCGGCAACGGCGATGCCGCCGGACCCCCCCCTCGTGAACTCGTCGCTGGCTATTTCGCCAGCTCGCGCATCGTGTGCCGTTACGGCCAGGACGTCGGAGCGCTGCTGCCGATGCAGCAAAAGCTCGCCTGCAATCTGCTTGCGTTTGGCGCCGAAGCGCTGGCCCGCGGCGGAGATATTGCGATCGGTGTAGCGGCCAGCGGATTGCGGCTGGAGGTCAACGGCGAGGGCCTTTCCCTCACCCGCGAGCAATCCCTGGCATTGGCGCTGAAGCCGCGGGTTGCGGAGCTGACCCCCCACACCGTGCAGGCCTATTTCACCGCCCTCTTAGCCCAGGTCCAAGGCTGGCGCCTGGTCACTGCGGCGGCGCCAAACCGCCTCTATATCACCGCCACTCCAGCGGCGCGCTAAGCAGCGCTGCCCTGCCGCGGTTCGCGATCGTCGTCGGCAATGGACTGGATCATGCTAGTCGGCACATCGGGCGGGTCGCGCAACACGTAGCCCCGGCCCCACACGGTCTCGATGTAATGCTTGCCACCCGTTGCCTGCGCAAGCTTCTTGCGCAGCTTGCAGACAAAAACGTCGATAATCTTGAGCTCCGGCTCGTCCATTCCGCCATAGAGATGGTTGAGAAACATTTCCTTGGTCAGAGTGGTGCCTTTCCGCAGGCTCAGCAGCTCGAGAATGCCGTATTCCTTTCCGGTCAGGTGCAACGGCCGGCCGTCGACCTCGACCACGCGCGCATCGAGATTGACAACGAGCTTCCCGGTGCGGATCACGGATTCGGCATGTCCCTTGGAGCGGCGGACGATCGCATGGATGCGCGCGACCAATTCGCGGCGGTC
>DASXMC010000213.1:0-3985 GCA_036495885.1 Allostellaceae bacterium
GCCAAATCGCTCTCTTAACGCAGCACATCGGCACGCCATTCATTCAACATCGCATCGGCGGAGTCGGAAGGTGGTCTGCCGAACATTCCTCGTTACTTGGCCTCTTCGCAAAGCTGCCGCTCCATGAACATCATAAAGGCGCGCACTTTGGCGCTCGCCTGTCGCCCGGTCTGGCCGAGGCCCAATTCGCAGTACATCAGGCAGTCAGCTGCGTCAGAGAAACGCCATGCACCCGCCGAACCCAGCGCGACAAGTGGCTCTGGTCGGCAAAGCCGGTGCGGGCGGCGATCTCTGCGAGGCCCAATCGCCCGTCGCGAACCAACTCGATAGCTCGCCGCAATCGCAGATGACAACGTAGCGGTGCGGAGTGAGACCGACGGATTGCGTGAACAGACGGGTAAAATGGAATGGGCTGCGCGCCGCGATTCCGGCAAGGGCGGCAACCTCGATGGGCTCGTCGAGGTGCGCGACGACATACTCCTTGATGCGCTTGAGCGCATCGTTGCTCAACATGCCGCGTGCCCGGACCGGCAGCGCCGACATATGGCGAGCAGCCAGCTGGTCGACGAAACGGCTCGCTACGTCATTCCAGAAGAGCGGCCCGTTCGGGTAATCGTCGGCGCTCTCGAATGCCAGTGTGCGGGCAAGCGCAAGCATCGAGTGGTCATAGGCCCACACGCGCTCGATCAACTGCGCCTGGCGCTCCGAGCCCTCAGCTGCGGCGAGCGCGAGCCAGGCGGGATCGATCACGACGGTCAGCGCGTCGACGCTGTCGTCGGTATCGGCCGCCCAATCGAACCCCGCGGGATGAATAATCAGCGACCCCGCTGGCGGCTCGTGGCATACGACTCGACCAGCCATGCGGAGCTCAACGCGGGCCTGCGACATCTGGAAACAGATGAAGTGGTGTGGTGGCGTGTTGCGGAAATGCATGCCGCCATCGAAGCGGTGACCGAAAACGGCAACCCCGCTTTCGCCCGGCGCGCTGCCGGCCACCAGCGTTGTTGGCGGCTCGCCATTCGCTTGCGCGGCGCCAAACTCACCGAGTGCTGCCACGATATCTGCCGCGATATCTGTTTGCACGGGGCTCCTCCACCGAAACAACAAGGCGACCAGCGCGCCGCGATCGAGACCGCGTGCTGTGGTTAGAAATGTTCTAAAGAACCTTGCCTCTTCGATGTTTTCCAATGTGGACGACGGTCCACTTTCATAAAATAAATCCGGAATCGGTCGAGAACTGTGAAGTCGTTCACATTTGGAAAAAATTCATCTACTCCGCGCGCGCCGGTTTCGAAAGCCGCGTAACCCGCCATTCTGGCAAGCCCGGCGTCGCGGGCGTCTCGATTTCATGCGCCGGACCGGATGTCCGGAAAGGGTCCAGGCTGTGCCAAAACGCAGCTCAGCGCGCGCCGTAGGCGGCCAGGAACACGCGCACGCCGTCGGCGGCATGACGGCGAAGCGCCGCGGGGCCCGGGATTGCGGTGTCGCCGAGCAGCATGGCCTGGTTCAACGGCTGGGACATCACCAACCAATTGAAGTGTGACGCCGCGAGCGCCGCATCCTCGATCCGCAGCAGTCCGCGATCGGCCAAGTCCCGGAACGTCTTCGCCATCGCCGCCATTGCGCGTTTTGGCCCGCTTTCATAGAGGGCCTCGCCCAATTCCGGGAAGCGGCCCGCCTCGCCGATCACCACGCGACGAAGCTGCATAAGCCTTGGGGTCAGGACGATGCTGAGCTGCCGAAAGGCGTAGTCTTCAAGGTAGGCGTGCAGGTCGCCGCCCGGCGCCAGTTCTGGGATGACGCCATGCACCGCGTCGCTGCCCGCGTTGGTCAGGCCCGACACGATCTCGAGAAACAGCGTCTCCTTGCTGGTGAACTGCTTGTAGATCGTCTGTTTCGAGACGTCGGCCAGGAGTGCGATCTCATCCATGCCGGTGCCGAGATAGCCGTCCTTCAGGAAGACGGTGGTCGCGGCCTCCACGATCGCCCTGCGTTTTGCGCCGTGCGTCCGCTACCCTCGTCGGCAAGCTGATCGTTCACGGCAGCGTCTTTCGTCATCAATGGCAGGTCCTCGAGCAGCTCTGGGTTGACATCATCATACCGGCGAGTCTAGGTTTCAGAACCATACTGGACAGTCCAGTCTACTTGGATGCATCATGCACGTTCAATTCGCGGAGCTGCCGGTGCGCGATCAGGCGCGAGCGAAACGGTTCTACGTCGAAAATCTCGGATGCGAGATCGCGGCGGACGCGCCGATGGGGAGCGACGGGTGGCGATGGATTGAACTCAAGTTCACGGGAAGCGAGACCACGCTGCATCTCATCCGTGCCAAGGAGGAAGACGAGTCCGACGGACCAGTGCTGGTGCTGGTCGATGACGATGTCGCCGCGACCATTGAAGGGCTGAGATCGAGGGGCGTCGAAATCCTTACGGGGCCGCATAGCCCCGCTTGGCAGCCTAGTCGGACCGCAGCCGAATTCCCGCGATAGCGAGGGCAATCGCAAGGTGATCGGCAGCCGATGACCGCGAAGACCGGATACTGCGCATCCTGCACGTGTGGCCAGGTGACGCTCGAAGCGATCGGCGCCCCGATCCTGAGCGCCGTTTGCTATTGCGAGAGTTGCCGGGCCGCCGCTCGCCAATTCGAGCAGGAGCCGGGCGCACCCTCGGTTCTCAGAGCGGACGGCGGAGTCGAATATTGCCTCTTTCGCAAGGACCGGGTGACGATCTCCCGTGGGGGAGAACGTCTGCGGGAGCGTCGCCTCATCGCGGGGTCCCCGACTCGCCGCGTGATCGCGACATGCTGCAATTCGCCGATGTTCCTGGATTTTACCGGCGGACATTGGCTCAACCTGTATCGCGATCGGTTGTCCGACGACGCGCCGCCGCTCGAAATGGGCGTCATGGTGAAGGACCAGCCCACAGGCGCCGCGCTCCCGGACGGGATTCCGAGCTATCCAGCGCGCCCGGCGAAATTCATGATCAAGCTTCTGGCGGCGTGGGCGGCGATGGGTTTTCGGCGGCCCAGGGTGGCCTGGTGATGGGGGCGCCTGAAAGTCCCGACGGTCGCTTGGTGTTTTAGCTCGGGGAAATGATGCGCGATGAGCTCCCCTTGTTGACGTTTTCCGACGCGACGGCATTCGAGTCCTGGCTGACGGCTCAGCCCGACGACGCGGTCGGCGCCTGGCTGAGGTTCGCCAAGAAAGGCGCGCCCGAACAAACCATCAGCAAGTCCGACGCGATCGATAGCGCCCTTGTTCATGGGTGGGTGGACGGCCAACTCGGTCGTATTGACGAACATTACTTCAAGACGCGCTTTACGCCGCGAAGGCCCAACAGCGCCTGGTCGCAGATGAACTGCAGGCGCGTGGAGCAGCTTGTGATCGTGGGTCGCATGAAGCCCAAAGGCCAAGCGCAGCTCGATCGAGCCAAGGCCGACGGACGCTGGGCCGCCGCCTACGCCCCCCAGTCGCAGGCCGCCGCCGATGACGACCTCAACGCCGCCCTGGATGCTGAACCGGCCGCCCGCGCCCTCTTCGACGCGCTGGATTCAGCGAACAGGTACGCTATTCTCTATCGCGTGCACCAGGCGAAAACCCCGGAAAAGCGCGCCGCGAAGATCGTCGACCTGGTCGCCAAGCTCGCCCGCGGAGAGACCTTTCATCCTCGGCGCAATCAAACCCCCGTTCCGAACCCATGACCAGCTATGTTGCCTTGCTGCGGGCAGTGAACGTCGGGGGCACGGGCAAGCTGCCAATGACTGAGCTGCGCGCCATGTGCGAGGGATGCGGTTTCAAGGACGTCCGCACCTACATCGCCAGCGGCAATGTCGTCTTCAAAGCCGATCTGGACGAGGCGGCGGTCCAGGCTAAGCTGGAAGCTGCTTTGCAGTCCTATGCGGGCAAACCCGTGGGGGTCGCTGTGCGGACCGGCGCCGAGATGGCGGCCGTTCTTGCGGCCAACCCCTTCGGCGCGGCCGCGCCTA
>DASXMC010000214.1:0-1815 GCA_036495885.1 Allostellaceae bacterium
CTCCGCGCCCGACCTGCAACGGCACAGCATTGGGCCGGTCGGTCATCTGATGCGGTACGGCGATCGAACGCATCCCCTCCTGCACGACACCAATGTTCTCAAAAATCGTCGCGACGTTCTGCGCCACCCAGCCGGCGATGCTCGCGATGTGCCAGGTCAGCGGCAATGCCATCGCGACGGTGCCGACCGCGATGCGGCCGATGCTCCATTGCCAGATCGCCACCCCGCCGGTGCCCACCACCATCGCCGCATTGAGCAAGGCAAGGCTGAGCCCGAGCGTCGTCGTCAGCCGCAGCTGATAGCGGTGCGCCTCGGTCATCTCGTCCATCGCGTCGGATACAAACGCGTCCTCGTCGCGCGCCCGCGCGAACAGCTTGACAGTCTGGATGTTGGTGTAGCTGTCCACGACCCGGCCGGTCAGCTGTGAGCGCGCCGCCGACATCCGCTGCGAGCGGTTGCGCAGCCGCGGCACAAACCACTGCAGCAGCGCCGCATAGCCGCAAAACCACACCAGCACCGGGATCGCCAATCGCGTGTCGCTCGACGCGAGGAGCACGATGGCGCCGCCGCCATAAACCAGGATGTACCAGACGGCGTTGGTCGCCGAGACGACGCTCTCGCGCATTGCCGGCCCGGTCTGCATGACCCGGTTGGCGATTCGGCCGGCATAGTCGTTCTGAAAGAAGGTCCAGCTCTGCCGCACCACATGCCAATGGCTCTGCCAACGGACCAGATTGGAAAAACTCGGAATGATCGCCTGATTGGTGATCAGGCTCTGCAGCAGCATCGCCAGCGGGCGTGCGACCATCAACACCAGCGCCATGCCAAACAGTTGTCGCCACGAATCGTGCAATACCGAATATGGCGTGTCCTTCGAAACCATGGTCACGACGCGGCCGACAAAGACCGGGATCGTGGTATCCAGCAGTGCCACCAGCAGACCCGCCGCGAATAGGGCGATGACGAGCCCGCGCGCCTGTCTGGCGTGATGCCAGTAGAACGCGCCGAGCCCGTCGGGCGGCGGGCCGGGCGGCAGCCCCGTTGGTTCGAGCAGCGACTCAAAGAAACGAAATACGCGCATAATCTCGCTCGGTCTCGCGCAGACGGCAACAGCGGCGCCGGACCGGTCCGCCCGGTGCCAAGGTTGCCGCGCTCTAAGACAAGCCTAGCACATAACCAATGATAGACGGTGGTGCCGAAAGAATTTGCACTCCCGTGCGTGCGCGCCCTTCCGGGACCACCGCGATGGAACGGATGTTCCTAGGGGGAGCTGCATCCGATGGCCGCTGGCGGGCGACTATGGTGAGTCCGGTCCACGCCGAATCCGGCCGTCGCGCAGCACCCGCTCGCGATAACGCTCCACGCCGAGCGGCAATCCCGCCAAGGGACGGCCTTGGGCAATCCATATGTCGAGGTTGCCCGGGCCCCAATTGTAGGCGGTGACGGCATCCGGCCAATTGCCATAACGCCGGAACAGAAGTGCCAAATATGCCCGTCCGAGTTCCCGGTTCGCGAGCAGATCAAACCGGTCGCCGCCGCCCGAATCAACGGCCGCCGCAGCGGATACCTGCATCGGTCCCTGCGGCCCATCAATTTGCGGGCGCCACATCCCGGGATCGGCGCCGTGGCTCGATTCGGCGCCGTCGACCGCGAATGCGATCCGATCGAGATCCGCCCCCGGTGCTATGCCGAACAGGTCGAAACCGGGCTTGCTCGTCGTGAGGATGTGATCAACGTCAATCGGCGCGCCACGCAACACCGTCACCGGCGCTTGCGAGCGATCGGCGAACCTCACGACTTGAACAGCGGCTCCGG
>DASXMC010000215.1:0-4322 GCA_036495885.1 Allostellaceae bacterium
AGTTCGCACCGCGTGCGAGGGCAGGTGGATCCCGGTCATGCCGACCATGTTTTCGAGCCGGGTCAGCGCCTCGCGCGGGCGGTTGGCGTGGATCGTGCTCATCGAGCCGTCGTGGCCGGTGTTCATCGCCTGCAGCACATCGAGCGCCTCGGCGCCGCGGATCTCACCCAAGATGATGCGGTCGGGGCGCATTCTGAGCGCGTTGCGCAACAGGTCGCGCATCGTGATCTCGCCGGTGCCCTCGAGATTGGGGGGCCGGGTTTCGAGCCGCACGACGTGGGGCTGCTGCAACTGCAGTTCGGCCGCGTCCTCGATCGTGACCGTGCGCTCGGCAGTGTCGATCAGTCGCGACAAGGCATTGAGCAGGGTCGTCTTGCCTGAACCGGTACCGCCGGAAATCAGGATGTTGAGCCGGCAGCGGGCCGCGATTTTTAAGAGGGGGGCCATTTCCGGCGAGATGTTCGCCTGCTGCGCCATGATGTCGAGCGTGATCGTTTTTTTCGAAAATTTGCGGATCGAAATCGACGGCCCATCGATCGCCAGGGGCGGGATGATGATGTTGACACGGCTGCCGTCGGGCAGGCGGGCGTCGACCAGCGGCCGCGACTCGTCGATGCGCCGCCCGATCCGCGTCACGATCTTGGTCGCTACATTCATGACGTGCTGATCGTCGCGAAAACTGATATCGGTCAGTTCGAGTTTGCCGCGGCGCTCGACATAAACTTGCTTGGGTCCGTTGACCATAATGTCGGTCACGGTCTCGTCTTCGATCAGCGGCTCAAGCGGGCCCAGCCCGAGCATGTCGGCGAGCAACGACTGGACGAGATCGCGCTGCTCGTTGAAATTGAGCTGGATCTTGGTCTCGGCCAGCAATTCCTTGACCCAGCCGGTGAGCTGCGCCTCGAACGTGGCGCGCGGCATATCGGCGGCGGCGGCGACATCCATATGCTCGAGCACGAGCGGCTGGATCTGCGCTTTTGCCGCGTCGATCACATTGCGGTTGGCGCGGCGCTGCGCGCCGGCGGGATCGGCCTCCGCGGCAGCCGGGATCGGGCTCAACAGCCCATCGATCAGCGCCGTTACCAGGTCGCGCCGTTCGAGCGCATTGCTGTCGATCGCGTGGCGCAACAGGTAGGTCTGCGCCGCGGCGTCAACGACCTTGGCGAGTTCACCGCGGCTCAACAGGTGGCGGCGCTCCGGCCGGATCTCGGTTTTCAGGCGGGCCAGCAACTGATCGCGGGCAGCGAGCAGGCGGTCTTCCTGCGAGGTGAAAGAGGCGGGTTCGACCTCGGGAACCGCGGCGGGCGGCGGCAATGGCGCTGTCGGAATGACGCTGATCGTGCGCCGTGAGGAAAGCCCGGCGATGCGGGCGTCGAGGCCGTTGTCCGCCTCGGGGCGCTTCAAAAATGCTACCATAGCGAACGAATCGTCAGTTTACGCTTTTTGGGGGTGGCGCTCGCCGGGCCGGCAAGGTTTTCGGTCAGCTGCCGCAATTCGCGCACCAGCGGGCTGCGCGGTGCGGCGACCGGCAGCGGCTGACCGGCATTTATTGCCGCACCGGCCGATTTCGCATCAAACGAGATCGCCAGATCGAATGGTTTGCCCACACCTTTTTCGAACTCGCTCTTGCCGATCAGCGAGCGCTGACCCGGCGCCCCGGCCTCGACCAGCCATTGCTGCACCTGCGGCGCCTGTTCGCGCATCAGTGTCTGCAGCCGGATCGTGTCGCGCAACCCGGCGAGGCTGCGCTCGCACAACACGACGACGTGGCTGGCGGCGGCCAGGATCACGCGCTGCACCGGGTTCGCGCCGCGCGGCAGATCGACGACGACACGGGTGAATTTACGGCGCAGCTCGTAGAGCAGCATGTCGATGGCGCCGGCATCGACGATCAGGTGTTGCGTCGCCGAGGCTTCGGCCGCGAGCACCCCCAAATTCTCGGTGACCTTGACCATCGCCCGCTCGATAAACAGGCTGTCGATGCGCGAGGGCTGCTCCAAGGCTTCGCACAGCCCCATACCGGGCTCGGTGTCGAGCTTCAGCGCCACGGTCCCAAAATGAAGATCGAGATCGAGCAGTGCGGTACGCTCGCCGTAATCCTCGGCCAGGAGCCAGGCGCAGCCGACCGCGGCGGTTGTCGCACCGACACCGCCGCGGCTGCCGATAAAGGCGGTTACTTGGCCCAGCCCGCTGTCGGCCTTTCGCGACCCTCCTGGCCGGCTGTCGAGGACGGCGGCAAGCGCGTCGCGGGTCGGCGGCTTGACCATGTAATCGTTGGCGCCGGCTGCCACCAGGTCGCGGTAGAGGCCGACATCGTTGACGGTGCCGAGCGCCACCAGTTGGAGATCGGCGCCGCCCGCCGCGCGCGCCGCCCCGATCTCGGAAATTGGCGCCGGCAAATCGGCAATGTCGAGCAGGGCGACGCGCGGCGCCAACCCGCTGCGCATCCGGCGCAAGGCGGCTTCGAAGGTGTCGCTGACAGCGAGCTCGTCATCGAGCTGCAATTCGCGAATCACCCCCTGCAGGCGATCGAGCGTCGCCTGGTCGCGCACGATGGCGAGGACGCCCTTGCGCTGGACCTTGGCGGCGGCGGCTTGACGTGTCGATTTCACTAGTAACCGCCTCCCGAGGCCGGCGCAGCGGCGGGAGGCGGGGCGCTTGAGAGCCCTCCAATGGCCCCAAGCGTCACCAGGTTGGGCAGCTGGACCTGGTCGGCGAGGTAGCGACCGACCGCAGCCGCTGCCGGTTTGCCGTCGGCCGGCGCCAGCTGCCGCCCGCCAACGAGATCGAGATCGGCCGGGCTTGCCACCATCAGGCCGAGATTGACCGCGGTGGCGCAGCCGAAATTGCTGGTCTCGGCGTTGGTAAAATCGTTGGCGCGCGGTTGGCTCCAATTGGGACAGGGCGGCAGGCTCACGGCGTAGCGCCCGACGGTCACGACGGCGCGGTCGTGCGCCACCGCGGGAAGCGGTTGGGCTTCAGCGACGATGCCCCAGCGCAACAATTGGCGCGCTACCGCAGCCTCGCGCGCCGCGGCGAGCGCGGGCGAACCGGCGGCCGCGACCGAGACCCGGTCGGGCGGGCGGATCGCTCCGCTCACCACGAGCCGATCGAGCGCGCTCGCAGAGACAGCGGTGAGGCGGCCCGAACCGGGTGCAAAGGCCACCGCGACAGTGGTTGTCCCACCCTCGACCTGGAGCCGGTTTGGCGCTTCGGCCTTGGTGTACTCGGCCGCCCCGGGCGCGCAGCCCGCGACAGCGAGTACTATCGCCAGCGGGTATCCATAGCGGATCATGACCATATCCCCTTAATCGAGCCGGAAGCCGGCGGGTCCGATCAGCCCGTTGCCGCCGGCATCGAGCGGGCCGCGCGCCGGCGCCGGCAGGCCGCGCCCCCATGTGTCGCCAGACAACACCTGCTGCGCGTCGTGCGGCGCCTCGAACCCATCGGTCGGCGCGGCGGCCGCTGTCGCCGACGGCTGCACCAGATAGGGTGTAACGATGACGACGAGCTCGCTCTCGTCGTTCTCGAACTTGTTCGAGCGGAAGAGCGCGCCGAGGATCGGGATGTCGCCGAGCCAAGGAACTTTGTTGATGTTTTGCGATGTGTTGTGCGACAACAGCCCAGCGAGCGCAAAACTCTGCCCGCTGGCGAGTTCGACCGTAGTCTGGGCCTCTTGTACTGTCAAACCAGGCTCGACGGAGCCGTTTACTGTCGCTACGTGGGCGTAGTCGAGCTCGCTGACCTCGGGCGCCACCTTCAGGTTGAGATGGTTAGCGTCGATAATTGTCGGCGTGAACGCCAGCTGGACGCCATATGGCTGAAGCTGAACCGTGTATACTGCAGCGCCTCCTACCGATCCGGGTTGGGCCACCTGATACGGAAACTCGCCGCCGGCGAGAAAACTCGCGGTCTGTCCCGACATGGCGGTCAGGTTCGGTTCCGCCAGCGTCGTCAGGAACCCCTCTTGCTCCAGCGCAGAGATGATCGCCTGGGTTGCTCCCGCGACACTTTTTCCGATTGCCAGGGTGTTTGTCAGCGGCAGAAAGCTGTTCAGCGTTTGGAACGTCACCCCATTCGTGGTGGAGCCAAACCTGGTCCAGTCGATGCCGATCTGCTTCAAGACGGTGCGGTCAACTTCGGCGATGCGGACCCGCAGATTGACCTGGTTCGGGGTGGTGACCGAAAGCCGGTTGAGGACCTTGCCGCCCTTGACCGCCGCCACCACTGAGGCGGCGACCGCCTGTACCCTTTCTGCCTGGCCGGCGTCGGCGACCGTCCCGGTCAACACCAGATTGCTGCCGGCGGTGTCGGCCGAAATC
>DASXMC010000216.1:0-1680 GCA_036495885.1 Allostellaceae bacterium
CCGGGAACGATCGACAACAGCTTTTTGACGGCGGCCATGACCTGCGGCAGCACCGGGCGCTCGTGCAGTGCGACGCGCTTTTCGACCCGGTGCTTCATCAACGCCGCCAGCTCTTGCGACCGCCCCGCGAGATAAACCAGAAACGGATTCAAATCGAACGGCTTTTCGCCGAATTGCCGCTCGTAGCTCGGCAGCGCGACCTCGCCGATCTGCAACTGGCAGCTCGGGCACCACGACAGCACGGTCGCGGTGCCGGCGGCGGCGAGACCGTCGATCGTCGCAAACCCGACCCGCGCGGTACTGGTGAAATCGCCGTCGCGGAACTGATAGACGCCGCAGCATTGGCCGGGGCCGCCCATGACTTCGTAATCGACACCCAATAGATCGAGCACATCGAGACATAAGAGAGCGATATGCGGCGTCTTCAGGATGTTGCAGCCGGTATAAAAGACGATTTCCGGGGGCAGCTCGCGCACCGGCCGTCCCTGGCCCCGCAACCGCGCCAAGGTTTCGGGCGGGATTTGGAGCCGCGACAGGATGCGGACCCCGCGGCTCATTGTGGCAAACGGCGCGCGCCAGCGCGCGGCGACGGGCGCGCCGTCCTGTTGCGCGCGCGCAAAGCCGCGGGCGAGCTGCACCATGAAACGCGGGTTGATCCCATGAGTGCAGGCCGGGATGCAGTTGCCGCTGCCGCTGCACACCTCGGCCCAGCGCCGGGCATCGTCATCGCCGATGCCGCCGGTGATCAGATCGACGATCGCCGCAGCGGTCTTGCCGGCATCGGCGCCGCCGATCCCCGCCGGCTCGACCATCGGGCAGGCGCGAAAGCAATCGCCGCAGCGGGTGCAAGCGTCGGCGATCGCCTCTCCCCGCGCCCGGAATTCGTCGAGATATGCCGCCGCCGCGCTGCCATCCATGCCGCCGCTCCTAATTTCGTCACGAAGCTAGCCGATTGCGCCGAATGAGAAAAGCCGAGGCGAAGCTGACGGTTCCTGGCGTTCGACGCCGGGATCAACTTCGCGCCGGTTGTGATCCCGGAAGATCTGCAAAAGGCAGCGTCGGCGATCGCCCAGGCGGTCAAGAAATTCGGATAAACGGATCGGCGATCAACGCCGCTTATAGCGGTATGACGAGGAGAGTGTCGATCTTGTCGCTGTCGAGAATTACGAGGCGTTCGATAAAGCGATAGGGCTCAGCGGAGACCGCGATCCGGTCGAGATAGCGGCCGGCGGCAAAGAGGCTCATCTCGCCGTCGTGCATGATCCGGACCGCGATAAAATTCGAGCGGACCTCGGCGACGCCGTCGGCGATCCTGCCGAGCCGGATAGGGCCGATGATATGGCGGTAGCGGTGCGGCTCGAAGATGTTGGCGCGGCGCAATGCCAGGATGCGGTCGACCAGCATGCCCTTCGACGCGGCATAGACAACGCCATGGCGATATCCGGCCTCGTGGCTCTGCCGGCTGGTGATCAGATAGCGGCAGTCCTCGACAAAGAAGTCGGGCCACTCTTCGAGCCGGTCGTCGTCGATCGTTTCGGCATAAGCGGCAATCAGCTCGTGAATGCGGTCCCGCACCGCGGATTCATCCATCGGATTCTTTCTACTTGTTGCTCATCCCCATACCGGCAAAGGCCGGTACCCACGGCCGATATGGGCCCCGACCTTCGTCGGGATGACCAT
>DASXMC010000217.1:0-2285 GCA_036495885.1 Allostellaceae bacterium
CTGGCCCGATGCCGGACGAGGAGATTTGCTCAAGACGATAATCGACCGAGTCGAGCTCCGTCCGAACGGTCTGCGGATGATCCTGTCGCTCGTTCCCCTCACGCCGGCCGCAGCGCCCTCGAACCGACTGCAAGGGCGGCACATCCCCACACGCGTGCGTTTTTTTGCTATGATGTACGAGTGATAGCGCCGCACGCGGATGAGTGAGCGGATTTCCTCGGCGAAGGCTGGGGACATTGCTGTTGTCGGCACAAAAGCCGGCACAATTGTGACCGTTTCTTGCTTGGATGATGATAACTAAGTTATTGAAAAACATGATTAAAGCCGGGTTAGCACAGTGGCAGTGCAGCGGTTTTGTAAACCGAAGGTCGGGGGTTCGAATCCCTCACCCGGCACCACCCATCAAAGCAGAGGTTGCGCCCGAACCCGGTGGGCAGCGAGGGTGATCGACAAAGGTCTAGCCCCGTCGAAATGGTTATTACGAGCCTGGCGCCGCGTCGTGGGATGCCCGACCGCAGCCAAAGGCGATCGGCCAATCGTTGGCGATGTAACTAGCGTCGCGGAGTACCCGGCTGTCGGGCCGCCTGCGCCACGGCCAAAAGTGCTTCGCGGCACAGGGTCTCGGCCGGGAGACCCGTCGTCTTCATGCGAATTTCCGCCGCCGCGAGGTGATCCATCGCGGCGCGCAGAAGGGGCTCGCACCACTGCGCGAGCTGACGCCTGACCGCGTCGTGGTGCTTGAAAAAGATCGGCGGACGCGCCCGGCGCATGACCTCTTCGGCCGATATGCCGGCGGCGATTTGTGCCGCCATCGCGTGCAGCCGCTGCAGGTGGCGCAAGGCGGCGCGGCCTACCGTCACCGGCGACTCGCGCTGCTGCAGGACACGATCGAGCACCCGATCGAGTCGCACCACATCGCCCTCGGCGGCCGCCATGACCGCGTCGTCGAGTTCGAGGGCGGCGGTGTCGCTGACCAGCAATACCGCATCATCGAGCTCGACCCGACCACCATCGCCGACGTAGAGCGCCAGCTTGTCGAGTTCGGAACGGGTGACGAGGCGATCCTCACCCAGGCGGTCGACCAGGTATTGAACGGCGTCGCGGCTCGCGCCTACGCGGTGCGCCGCCAGCGTCTCGCGGATCACCTGGGCCCGGTCGCGCGGCATGTCCGGATAGCAGCCGATCGCCACAGCACGGGGCGATCCCTCGAATGCGCGGCGCAGAGCCGAGCTCGCGGCAAGCTCGGCAGACTCGACCACGACCAGCGCTTCGCCCGGCGTCTCGGCCAGAAATCCCGCAAAAATCCGCCCCAGACCATCGACGGCGCCGCGGATCCGGACCACGCGGCGGCCGCCGACGAGGCTCAATTGCGCCGCCTCGTCGGCGAGCCGTGCCGGATCGCCGGCAAGAACCGCAGCGCTCAGATCGGCGACGCGAAACGGATCGGCGAGATCGGGGCAGACGCTGCGGGCGAGCACGGTGGCGCGCTCCCGCACCAGGCCGGCATCGGGTCCATAGAGCAACACCGCACCGATTTCTGGGTCGGGGCACTGCAGAAAGGCGGTGAGCCTGGCCGGCGCCAGCTTCACGGCACGGCCGCCGCCGTTTTTGCCGCCCGCTCGGCGAGGCGATGCTGCAAAAAGATGTCGAGGCGGGTCACGATTTCCCGGTTCAGCTCGGCGACGGTACGCGACCCGGCGTCGCTTTCGGCAACCACCGTCGAATATTGGTTCGGGTTCAGCTCGAACGAGTTCTGCGCGTGCAATGAGATCGTCAGCAGGTTTTGCCCGGTGCTGGTCTCGCCCAAAATGCTGGTCGTGCGCACTTCGATTTGGCCGAGACTGGCGGTGCCCTGCGACTGAATGCCGAGGCTGCTCAGCGAATAGACGAGCGCGGTGCTCAACGTATAGCGGTAGTGTGTGGGTATGCCCGTTGGATTGAGCGAGTCGCGCAGTGATATTTCGAGCTGCTGGCCGATCCGGTCGATGATCGGCGTGACCCGAATGGCGCGAAGCTCAGCGGCCGCGGGGCTGCTTTGCGGATCGGCGTAAAGCCGCTCCCAGCCGCAGCCGGAGACCGGCAAGGCCAGCGCTGCCGCCAACGCCAGGCCTGCGCGCAGCACCCGCATATCAGGCAACGATGCTGACGATCCGGTTTGGCACGACAATGACCTTGCGCGGCGGACGGCCGTCGAGCCAACGCGCCACTTGCGGTAATTGCAGTGCGGCACTCTCGATCGCAGCACTGGCGCTGTCGCGCGGAAACTCGAGGGTGCCGCGCAATTT
>DASXMC010000218.1:0-6520 GCA_036495885.1 Allostellaceae bacterium
GTCGCCGACAAGGTCGGGCAAGCTCGCGGTTGCCCGGCGCAGGCTCGTCACCTCATCGAGCCAGAACGGTTTGTCGCCGAGACCGTAGAGCCGGAGCACCAGGGCTGCCGCCCCGATCGCCGCCGGCAGGGTAACCGCGCTGTGGTCATGCAACCAGTCGAAGCCACCCTGCAGCCGCGACGCAACAGCAGCGTAAAAACGCATCGCTTTTCAGAGCCCCTGCTGAGAGCGTCACCGGCGAGCGCCGAGGCAACGGCGCATTCACCATTTAGGCGCGGCAAGCCCGCCGCATCCCCGCATATGCGCCGGGAGCTTGACCTGTTCGGCCTGTTTTATCAGGTCGCGGATCAGGCGGGCGGCTTTGAGAGTAACGCGGCCCACCGCCATCGCGCATACCTGCAGAGAAAGAAACGGAATGGCCCTTGGCCCGACCGCCCGAACTTGGCCGCGACCTTGCGTCGTAATGGCGCCCGCAACGGCAGCCCCTGTGACCGCCTAAAGCGGCCGGACCGCGGTTCATAATTTATCTCGATCAAATCGCTTTAAATTTGAAAGCGATCTAGCGATTTTTTGCGAAAATGTCAATAAAATATTGTGTGGCTAGCAATCGCCATTGGGACTTCCCCCACCTCACCTCCCGCTTCGCGGGTCCCTCCCTCTCCCCCCTGAAGGGCGGAGAGGGCGATATCCGGAATGGCGGTCAGTCCTGCTTAGTCGAGGACCTCGCGGTTGACGACGTTGTCGCGGTTGGGGTTGCCGTCGAGGACGCTCAGAATATTCTCGACCGCGACGACGCCCATGCGGTCGACCGCCTCGCGGGTGACGCCGGCGACATGCGGTGCCGCGATGAAGTTGGGCAGGGTCAGGAGCGGGTTGTCGTGCGGTGTGGGTTCTTCGACAAAAACATCGAGGGCCGCACCGGCGATGCGATTGGCCTTAAGCGCGTCATAGAGTGCCTTCTCGTCGATGATGCCGCCGCGCGCGGTATTCACGATAAAGGCGGTGCGTTTCATATGCCCAAGTCGGGCGGCGTCGAACAGGCCCACCGTCTCCGGCGTCTTCGGGCAATGAATGGTGATGAAATCGGCGCGCGCGACCGCCGCGTCGAGATCGCCGACCGGCTCGTAGCCCATGCCGCGGATCGTTTCCGAATACATGTACGGGTCGTAGACCAGAACGTGCGTCTCCATCGCGGCAAAGCGCTTGGCCGAGCGCGTGCCGATCTTGCCAAAGCCGATGATCAGCACGGTCTTGCCGTAAAGGTCGACCGGCATCTCCTTGTAGCGGTCGTGCCAGCGCCCTTCCTTGACCAGTGCGTCCATCGCAGCACCGCGTCGCGCCAAGGACATGATCAGGAACACCCCAGCCTCGGCGACGCTGACCGAATTGGCGGTGCCGCCAATCATCAGCGGGATCTTGCGCCGGGTCAGCGCCGGGACATCAACGGCGTCATAGCCGACACCGATGCGCGAGACGACCTCGAGCCCGGGGGCAGCGTCCAGCTCGGGATCGCTGAACGGCTGCACGCCGAGTGCGACGCCGGCGACGTCTTCCAACAGGCGGTGCAGTTCGGCCTTGGGCACCGTCGGTGCGAACGGTACCCCTTCGACATCGTCGCGTGCCTCGACGATCGCCCAGCCGGCCCGTGACATCGTCGTCGGCAGCAGCAATTTCTTGCGGTTGATTTGAGTAGTGGCAGCCATGGGTTTACCTCAGGGTCGGTTGGGAAAATTAGCCGGGTTTCGGCGTAATGCGAAACGTGCGGCACTTCAGAGCCTGTCGAGGCTCCGCTTCAGGTCTAAAAGAGTTTCGTCAACTCTCAGTGCCTGTCGCCGCGCCAATTCGTAAACTTCCGACAATAGCTCTTTAGAACCAAGACCGCTCCCAGCTAGAACTGGACCTTCGATAATTTCCAAAAGCTTGCCCGATTCATCAGTGATGCGTATAGAAGGCAGTTCATTACCGCGAGGGCGATCGATGATTATCATTGTTTGTCCGACGCGGGTCAGAAACCCGCTAAGTGATAGTTCTTCCCAGGTGAGCTTTCCCTCACGGGTCCTTTCCAATATTGTATTCACCAGCTCTGACTGGTCAGCCATCTCAATCCTCACCAACATCATATCGCGATTGCGCGAGAACGCGTTGAAGGTTCTCCGACGCTCTCCTGAGTTCCAGTTGCAGTAGAATAAAGCCGGCATCCGCGGTCAGCGGATCGGGTGTCGCGGTCAATTGCCTTGTCAGATCACTCATTTCGATAACCAAGCGGTCGAGATCTGTTGGATTTCGACCTAGCGTCCGTGAAATCTCTCGCGCCTCGATCGCACACCCTGACGACAGCTCCAACCAAACGATCCCTATCTGCCGGTCGCCTCTGCCGACGTGATTGCGGGCAGATTCGAGGTGAGTATGCGCGTCGCCCAGCTTGGCGAGCAACTCGCGACTGCGGACCCGCTGCGCCAAACCCAGCGCGGCATCCCGGGCGGCATCGGCCGCACGCTTGACCTTCAGTATCTGCCAGATCGCGACGGCAAAGCCCAGCACGGTTATAGCCGCGGAGGCCCATGCCAAGATCCCAAGGACCTTGGGATCGGTCGTCAGATAGGCGAACAGATCAAGTCCCCTCCCCCTCAGAAGCTTAGAGACGAATATACTGGCCGCAAATCCACTCTCGCGCAGATACCAGGATCCAAGCTTCGCGAAGCTGGCTCGCACTTGAGGCTCGGCCTATTGTCGAGAACTGTCCTTGAACGGCAAAATCGGAGCGGGGGAGATGGCTGAACCGCGGCTCAAACATTTCGGCTGGGGGCGTGAAGGCGAAGGGCTGACCGCAGCCGAGGAAACCACCGCGCTCGATCGGTACCGGCGGCTGTTTGGCATCGATCATTTCGAGGAGAGATCGCCGCCGGCGCTCGACGAGATCATGCTGCGGCCGGCCCGGCTTCTTCCGCCACCGTCTCTGGGAGCGATCTGCTCGACCGCACTCTACGACCGCGCCGCTCATACCTATGGCAAGTCGTTCCGTGATTATTCGCTGGGTCTCGCCGGCGATTATGCCGTCGCACCCGATGTCGTCGCCTATCCGCACGACGAGGCCGAGGTCGCAGCGATCCTCGACTGGGCTGGCGGCGCGCAGGCCGCGGTGGTTCCGTTTGGCGCCGGCAGCAGCGTCGTCGGCGGAATCGAGCCGCGCATCGACGGCACGTCGCGCAAGGGCGCGGTGAGTCTTGATTTGCGCCGGCTCGACCGGGTCGTCGAGATCGACCACATCTCGCGCGCAGCACGCATTGAGGCCGGAGCGTTCGGGCCGGCGCTCGAAGCGCAGCTGCGGCCGCACGGGCTGACCTTGCGGCATTTTCCGCAAAGCTATGAATATTCGACCTTGGGCGGCTGGATTGCCACCCGCTCGGGCGGTCATTTCGCCAGCCTCTATACCCATATCGACGATCTCGTCGAAAGCATTCGCATGGTGACGCCCAAGGGCATCATCGAGACGCGACGGCTACCGGGCTCGGGCGCCGGGCCAAGCCCCGACCGCCTGCTGATCGGTTCGGAGGGCATTCTTGGTGTCATCACCGAAGCCTGGATGCGGCTCCAGCCGCGGCCGCGGTTTCGCGCCGGCGGCGCGCTCCGCTTTCCTGATTTCTTCAGCGCCGCGCGCGCCGTCCGCGCCATCGCCCAGGCCGGGCTGTACCCAGCGAATTGCCGCATCCTCGACCCACAGGAGGCGCTCAATACCGGGGCCGGCGACGGCACCGCGGCGATCATGGTGTTGGCCTTTGAATCGGGCGACCATCCGCTCGACGCGTGGATGGCGCGGGCGCTCGAATGCTGCGCCGATTACGGCGGGGTACCCGAGCGGCCGGGCGAAGGCGACACGCATCGCGAGGGTGCGGCCGAGCAATGGCGCACCGCCTTTATTCGCATGCCCTATGCCCGCGAATGCATGATCCGGCGAGGGGTGATCGCCGACACTTTCGAGACCGCTATTACCTGGGAGCGGTTCGAGAGCTTTCACGACCAGGTCACGGCCGCGACCCAGGCGGCGATTCGCGAGGCCACCGGGCGGCCGGGCCAGGTAACCTGCCGTTTCACGCATGTTTATCCCGACGGGCCGGCGCCCTATTTTTCGTTCCATGCGCTGGGCCGGCACGGCGAGCTCGAGCCGCAATGGCGAGCGATCAAAGGTGCGGCCGCGGATGCGCTGATTGCAGGCGGCGGCACGATCACCCACCACCATGCCATCGGACGCGACCATCGACCGTGGTACGACCGCCAACGGCCCGACCTCTTTGCGGCCGCCCTGCGCTCGGCCAAGCGGGCGCTCGACCCGCAAGGGATGCTCAACCCGGGCGTGCTGCTCGACCCCTGAGACCGGATCGATTTTACCGCACGTTGAGAGGCGCGAGGCGTCCCTTACGTGACGAATAGTCAACGCGTCGGCGAATAAGACAGTTCCGATTGCAAGCGACCGGCGCTGCCGAAAGCGCCTGATCCCTCGCCTTTGTTGTTAAAAAGTCACAGCGGAAACAAAGGATCTGGGGAGTTCGCACCCAAACTGTTGCGATAATGTCGCGTTCGTGCAGGTTCTGCACAGTTTTGGCAGGCAACCGTCGGGTTGCGCTAAAAACCCGTTGCCATTGAACGGCCAGATGGTGAAGATAGGCGAACGGTGGCGACATGACCATCGTCACACGCGTATTTTCGGCCGGAGGTAAGGGATGAGAAATCGCGGTCTGGTCGGCGCTGGCATAGCGCTCGCCATAGCCTTAACCGGCGCCCAGGCGCAGGCCCAGTTTTTTGGGCCATATCCGCCGGGGGCGTTTTATCTGGGTCCGGAAGGCGGGTGGACCAAGCTGTTCAGTGAAAGTCCCAACATCGCCGTCCGAGGTCCCGCGGGGCTCATCGTCACCCCCCGCGTCAGCCCGAACGTCAATTACAACAGCGGCTTCAACGCCGGCGCGCGTGCCGGCTACGCGTGGGGACCGTGGCGTTTTGAGGGTGAATACAGCTATGCCAACAATAACCTAGGGTCCTCGTCGAGAAACAACCTCCTGATCAACCCGAGCGGCAGCACCCACCGCAATGCAATCATGGCTAATGCCATATACGACTTTACATTGGGCTGGCCGATTACCCCGCATATCGGGGGCGGTATCGGCGCAGTCGACGTCTTTCGCAGCTTCGGCGGCACCGCCACGGTGACGACCCAGAATAACTTCACCACAACGGGCCCGACCGGAAGGACAACAACGATCCCGGCCGGCACGAGTATCACCTTCACCGGCCCGTCAATCAGCGACAGCAAATGGTCGTTCGGCTACCAGGGGATCGCCGGTATCCGCTATATGATCAACCCGGCGTTGGCTCTGGACATCGACTATCGCTATCTCGCGACGCCCAACCAAAACTTCAGCCGCGCCCGCGTCACGGCGCCGACCGGATGCTGCGTCTTCACCAGCATAAAAAACATCAAGTACCAATCGAACAATGTCGTCGCCAGCTTGACGATGATGTTTGGCGCGCCGCCGCCCGCAGCACCGCCGCCAGCGCCGCCAGCGCCGCCGCCGCCGCCGACCCATCAGGTCTACCTGGTGTTCTTCGATTGGGATAAATACAACATCACGCCTGAGGGGATGCAGATCCTCGAGGCTGCGGCAGCCCATTACAGGGCGGGGGGTGCAGTCCAGATCCAGGTCACCGGCTATACCGACCTGACGGGCTCGCCGGGTTACAACCAGCGTCTCTCCGAGCGTCGCGCCAGTGCGGTAGCGACTGTGCTTGAGCGGCTTGGTATCCCGCGTAACGAGATGATCGTGGCTGGCCGCGGCATGAATGATCCGCGTGTTCCGACCCCGCTCGGTGTCCGCGAGCCGCAAAACCGACGTGTCGAGATCGTGTTCCCCTAGAGATCCGATCCGCCACCAAATGGGAGCCCTGCGCAAGCCGCAGGGCTCCGCTTCCCCGCCGCGGTTCTGCCGCGGCTTTTTTTTTTGCGGCGGCCGGTCAAAGGACCAGGCTCCGCTCCGCCGCGAGAGATTGCCTTCGTTTGTGGGCGGGGAGTGGGCGAGCGCCCAGACCATCCGGGGCTCGATTGACCCGCGGCGCGGCGGCGAAGGAACTCGATCACTGCGGTTTGGCGCCGCATATTTGCGATTATCGCTCGCCGCCAACCCAATTGATGGTATCGTCATATCGCCGTTTGCTATCGCAACCATCGTGACGTGAGGCGTCGCAAGTTTGATCGCGAGGCAGCGGCAAACCGAATATTCCGCCCTAGGAGCCCGTGTATGAATAAGTTGATCAGCGCGGTCGCGCTTGTGGTCTTTATCGGTGGCAATGCGGCGGCAAGCGGCGCCTTCGCTCAGGCGCCTTCCGGGGCAGCGCCGGCTCCGGCCGCAAATGCGCCGGCGGTGGCGCCTACAACCCCCGCCGCGCCGGAGACATCGGCCGCAAAGCCGACGACCCACAAGAGCGCACATAAGACAACAAAGAAAAAGAGCCATGCAAAGTCGACGAGATC
>DASXMC010000219.1:0-6020 GCA_036495885.1 Allostellaceae bacterium
GTGCATGCCGCCGATGGGACCCAAATCGCTGTCATTCCCGACCGCGATGTTGCTTTTGCGACGGTCCGGCAGCACGATCTGGAACCGGTAAGCGTTCACTGACCCGAGACTAGGCCGCGTCGCTCGCGGTCATGTCGGTCAGCAGCGCGTAGAGGGCGTCGGGGCGGTCGGTCCCTCGCAGCTTGTCGCATACCGCGCGGTCGCGCAGCAAACGGGATACGCGAGCCAACGCCTTGAGGTGATCGGCCCCGGCATTTTCCGGCGCAAGCAGCAGAAAAATCAAGTCGACCGGCTGATCGTCGATCGCCTCAAACGGGATCGGACGATCGAGGCGAGCAAAGACGCCGCAAAAGCGATCAAGCCCCGGCAGTTTGCCGTGCGGGATTCCGATACCCATCCCGATCCCGGTCGAGCCCAGACGTTCGCGCTCGACTAGGACGTCAAATATCGCGCGCTCCGATGCGCCGGTTATCGCAGCGGCGCGCCGGGCCAGCTCCTGCAGCGCCTGCCGTTTGTTGGTCGCACGCAGTTGAGCAATTACGCTGCGCGGCGTGATCAGATCGGTTATATCCATGATCCGGTTTGGCAGTCCTCCGGCGGTTTCAAATTCCCGCCGCGCCTATGCGGGCCGCATCCAAACCAAACAACCGGCAGCAGCAAACGGAGAGCGAGAGTAAGGATTCAACTGCCGTCCGCCATCTGTGAACCCTCTCGCCGCGGAGCCCCGCGGGCGGGATCGAGCGCCGGATCAACCCACCCGATATTACCATCCGGCCGGCGGTAAACAAGGTTCAGTTCGCCATGCGCCCGGTTGCGGAACAGCAGCACCGGAACATCGGCGAGATCCATTCGCATGACCGCCTCGCCGACGGTCAGCCGCGGCAGCTCAGTACTGATCTCGGCGATCACGGTCGGCGCCCCGTCGCGCTGCCGCTCGCCCGTGTCCTCGTCCGCGAGCGGGGCCAGTGTGTAATCACGGGCGGTTTCGACCGACTCGGCCGGTTCGCGCTGCTGGGCATGATGGTCCCGCAAGCGTCTCTTGTAACGGCGCAACTGTTTGGCGACGCGTTCCGCGGCCGCATCGAATGCCGGGTAGGCGTCGTTGCGGGCGGCACTGGCATTGACCACGATCCCACGGCCGATATGGAGCGAAATCTCGGCGCGGGTCAGATGCGCCTCCTTGGCGATCACGACATGGGCCTCGATCGCTGTCTTGAAATATTTCGCCAGGATCGACTCGAGCTCGGCTTCGATGTGTTGGCGCAGCGCATTGCCGATATCGACCTGTTTGCCGGTAAGGGTCAGCTGCATGGATGAGTGCGCCTCATTGGCTGGAGATTACGCGGCTGCATCGGTCGTCTTTGTCAGCGAAATTGGGAATATCCCGAGAGCCGGTCAAGCAGGTTTGGCGGGACCGTCATTTGCTGCCCGCACGGCAGCAGCAAAAATCCCTACCGTCACTGGACTAAAGCGCCAGCAGCTTTTGGCGGCGGCGTTGCACCGAGGAAGGAATTCGCATTGCTTCGCGATATTTGGCGACGGTGCGGCGCGCGATGTCAATGCCGCGGCGCTGCAGCAGTTCGACTATGCGTTCGTCGGAGAGTGTGGCCTGCGGCGTCTCGCCGCCGATTAGGTTGCGGATCAGATGGCGCACAGCTTCTGCCGAGTGGGCATCGCCGCCGCTCGAAGCAGGGATCGATGATGTGAAGAAATATTTGAGCTCATAGAGCCCGCGCGGGGTTGCCATGTACTTGTTGCTGGTGACCCGGCTGACGGTGCTTTCATGCATGCCGATGGCGTCGGCAATGTCGCGCAGAATCAACGGCCGCAACGACTGCACCCCGCGGCGGAAAAATGCATCCTGCTGACGAACGATTTCGGCGGCAACCTTAAGGATAGTGGTAGCGCGCTGGTGAAGCGATTTGACCAGCCAGTTGGCGGCTTGCAGCCGATCGGTCAAATAGTCCTTGTCCGCTTTGCTGCGCGCGGCTCGGCTTATTTTCGCATGATATTTGTTGTTGACGAGGACACGCGGCAATGTCTCGGAATTGAGTTCGACGATCCAGCCGCCGTCGGGTTGAGCCCGCATCAGGATATCGGGGACAACCGGCTGGGCCAGCGGCGGATCAAAGGCGAGGCCAGGCCGCGGATCGAGCGATTTTATTTCGGCGATCATCTCGACCATGTCCTCGGCATCGACCCGGCACGCGCGGATCAGCGCCGGTATGTTGTGCGCGGCGAGCAACGGCAGGTGATTGAGCAGGGCCTGCATTGCCGGATCGAGTCGATTGCGGTCGTGCAGTTGCAGTGCCAGACATTCAGGTAAATTTCGGGCGAATACCCCCGCGGGATCGAATTGTTGCAGGCGGCCCAGGACCGCCTCCACGCGGCCAAAGTCACAGCCAAGGACCCCGGCCACCGTGTCAAGAGTGCCGCCGAGATAACCGTTCTCGTCAAGAAGGTCCAGCAAATGCAGGGCGATCAGCTGGTCGCCCCGGTCGCAAAAATCGGTCCCGATCTGCTCCAAAACATGCTCGCGCAAACTGCGCGGCCGGGCTGCGGCCTGATCTAATCCGGGGCCGTCTTCGCTGGTGAGCGAGCCGTTGCGGCTGCGCCACGCCATCGGCTGATCGGCATGGTCGAGCGATCCGTCGCCCTCGGTGCCGGAGGCGGCATGCCAGTGCTCGCTGGCATCGGGGGCGAGATCACGCACCAAACCCTCGGGGAGTGCCGCCGTCGCGGCGTCTTCAGCGGTTCCTGCGGGGGCGGTCGCGGGAAGTGCGTCGCCGGTCCATTCGCGGCGCTCGAGCAGAGGGTTCTGCTGGATCTCGACGTCAACAAAGTTGTTCAGTTCGAGGTTCGAAAGCTGCAGCATTTTGATTGCCTGCTGCAGTTGCGGCGTCATCACCAACGCCTGCGACTGACGCAACTCAAGCCGCTGCGAAAAACCCATTCGATTCATATCGCGCTCCGCTTGGAGCGGCTCATAAGCTAAACCGATCACCGAGGAAAACCCGTCTCACGTCGACATCAGCGACGATCTGTGCGGGTTCTCCTTCCATCAACACCTGTCCTTCGTGCAGTATATATCCACGATCGACAATTGCAAGCGTATCACGCACGTTGTGATCGGTAATCAGGACTCCGATCCCACGATGTTTAAGATGACCGATCAGCTCGCGGATATCCCCGACCGCGATCGGGTCGATCCCGGCCAGAGGTTCGTCGAGCAGAATAAAATGCGGTTGCGTAGCAAGCGCACGAGCGATCTCACACCGCCGGCGCTCGCCTCCCGACAGCGCCATCGCCGGAGCGCGGCGCAAATGGGTGATCGAAAACTCGGCCAAGAGCGAGTCGAGCATAGCCTCTCGGGCTTCGGGATCGCGTTCGACGACCTCCAACACCGCGCGGATGTTCTGCTCGACCGTCAGTCCACGAAAGATCGAGGCTTCCTGCGGCAGATAGCCGATCCCGCGACGGGCGCGGCGATACATCGGCAGATCGGTGATGTCCTGGCCGTCCAGGGTTACAAGACCGGTGTCAGCCGAGATCAGACCGGTGATGATGTAAAAACAAGTAGTCTTGCCGGCGCCGTTCGGCCCCAAAAGCCCGACAACCTCGCCGCGCTCAACCGAGATATTGACGGCGCGCAGCACCGGGCGGCGTTTGAAGCTCTTCCCTAGCCCATGCCCGCGCAGGCCCTGATCGGCCGGCGGCCGCTGTCTTGTGGCGCGGCCCGACGGACCGCGGTTATCGGCCACCAGCCACGGTCCATGCCCGGTTGTGCCACGGAAAGAAGACCGGCTTGGCGTCCCGGTTGGCGTCATGATTTCGGCGCGCCACCGCCAGCGGGTTTGGCACCCGATTTTTGAGCGCCGTTGCCTTGGTGAGCCGCGTCTTGCCGGTAAAACAGACCTTCGACCCGTGGAGGTGGAGTGCCGGGTTTGGCGGCGACGGTCATCATTCGACTGATATTGGTATTCAGGTCCATCACCGCATATTGACCTTTGACGGCATCCTGGCCCCGCGTGACGGTCACATTGCCAAGCAGGGTTGCGATGCCGGTCTGGGCATTATAGACGCCGTAATCGCCGCGGCCGATATCGGTTGCGGTAACGACCACGACATGACCCTGCGCGTCTATTCGGCGGATCCGCGAATTGCCCTCCTCCGGATCGATCGACGTCTTGGCGGCGCCCGGTTTGGATGAGCCCACTGCCTGGACCGACTTGGCTGCGGATGGGACGGACGCGGGTCCCGCCGGTTTGACCGCCTGCTCGGTTGACGGCTTAGCCTCGCCCGGCTGGAACACGGCGGTTTTCGGACCCGCTGCAGTCTTGTCCTTGCCCGCCGCAGCCTTGTCCTTGCCCGCCGCAGTCTTGTCCTTGATGAAATGCGCAGTCAGCACATCGGCGCGGATCCGGCGATCGCCACGGATCGCAACGGCGTCCCCGCGGGCGACGGCAACCTGTTGCTGGTCGTACCATTCGAGGCTGTCGTGGGCGGTAACGACGTCGGTCGGGGTGGTCAGCTGCAAATGCTGCCCCGTAACAATGCCGATTTGCTGATCGACATCGTAAATCGCCTGATCGCCGACGACCGTCCGGTTCGGTGCGGTGATGACGACGTGCCCATCCGCATCAAGCCGGTAGACCTCGTTGCCGCCCTCCGACTTGCTTTTGCTCGGGCGATAATGAGCGGTCAAAACGTCGGCATGCACGGCACTCGTGCCGCGTACGGCCACCGCATTGCCGCGGGCGATATAGACTTGCCTGTTCTGGTCCCACTCGATGCCCGAAGCGGCGGTGATATCGATCGGCAGGGAATCGGGGGTGTTAGCGAGCGGGTTCAAGCCCTGCGCCGCTGCTTGGGTAAGCCCGCCTGCCGAAGCCACGATCGATAACATGATCCCGAGCGCCGCCCGAAGCCGGTCCCAGCCCGGGCGTGGCGGCTCCGCCGGCCTTGATGCACGGCCCTCTGATGCACGGCCCTCTGATGCACGGGCCCTAATCGGCATCGTGTTCGACTTCACCGGTTGCCCCGGCGCCGGCTGCCTGCGGCTTGCTGACGCGCGATACCGTATCGTGCCTGACAGCCTCCGGATAATGCGGTTCTATCGGACGTTTGACAGCTTGGGCGCGGGTTGCCGTCAGCGGCCGGTTCGACTGCCGATCGTCGGGCGTCGTCGCAGCAATCTCGATCGCGGCAGCGGTGCGCAGGACATTTGTCGGCGGCTCGGGCGGCGCTGCCGCTGGCTTGGCGGGCTTGGTGCCGCGCAAAATGGCGTGCGAGCGGCCGGTAAATATGATCGTGTCGCCTTTATCGAGCTCCCGGAAGCCCTGTCCCCAAATGTCGCCCGAGGGGCCGTGCCCCTCGATCGGAACCTGCCCTTCGGCGGTGTTGTGCGCCAGATCGGCGTGGGCCTGTTGGGTCACAAAGCGGGTTCCGTTCTGGTGCGTCAGAATGACATTGTCGAAGAGGTCGAGGAGCTGCGGTTGTGACTGATAGATCGCACTCGCAGCGATCAACACGATGTGGGCGCCGCCATGTGCAATCATCACCGCTCGCGGCTTCTCGAGCGACATCAAATCGTTGCGTTCCGGCAATTGGCGGCCTACGGCGGCCGTGACCACAAACGGCCGGTTGAGCCTGTCGGTGCCGGCGTAGCGGGGATTTAGCATCTTGAGCTCACGGGCTGCGCGCAGGTCGATGCCGAAAGCATTCAGCCGCACGCTCTCGATCAGCGGAGCGAGCCGCGGCCACGCGGCGACCAGCAGCAAGAGGGCAGTGCCGATCATCGGCAGCACGCGCTTCAGCCAGCCGACGGCGCGACTGTAGGAATCGGCCCCGCCTCGATAGCTGCTCTGCGCCGTCCGACGGCCGCTCGGCGGCGTCGGCGGGCTGCGGGCGAAATCGGCTCCCGGATCCAGCACCTTCATTGCCCGCCGCGTTCCCGCTTACGCCACACCCGCACGCAGGCAGTCGTGCATGTGCAAAAACCCGATTGGGCGGCCGGCGTC
>DASXMC010000220.1:0-4043 GCA_036495885.1 Allostellaceae bacterium
GATTGCCCGGTGTGCGTCGTCGCCGACCTCTGCCATTACGGCGCCAAAACCGGCCCCGCAGAATTGGCGGCAGCGCGCGCCGCTGCGGGCGAGCCCGCAGCGCTGAGCGAGCCGCAGACGCCGGCGAAGCCCGCGGTCAGCTTGCGACGCGCACGGGCATCACGTCAGCGCTAGCCTCGCCCGTCTCACCTGGCGGCTGGGCCTGGACATCGCCCGAGATCTGGCCGCCGCACTCGATCTCGATCTGGCCATAGCGAACCGTTCCCGAGACCCGCCCGCTCGCCTTGATCAAAAGTCGCTTGCGAACGACGAGGTTGCCCTCGAACCGGCCCCGGACCTCTGCCTCTTCGATCGAGGCCGAGCCTTTGAAGAGGCCGGTCTCGGCGATATCGACATCCCGGCAATTGGTCAAATTGGCCTCGACGCTGCCCTCGATGAAGAGCTTGTCGCAGGAGTTGATTTCGCCGGACAAAGTGATTTCGGGGCCGACGCTGAGCCGGCGCAGCTCCCCGGCCGGCCGCGAGTGACCGATCGCCTCGCTCGGCCGCCGCAGCGTTTCCCCCGGGCGCAGCGGATCTGCCGGACGCAGCGAATCGCCCGGCCGCAGCGCGTCGGCGGGCCGCACCAGATCGGGGCTGCGCGGCGGCATCGCCGCCGGCCTCATCGGGCTGGTCGCAGCCGGCGCTACCGCCGGCCGGGCGGGCTTCATCGGAATGCCCAGATCGTCGGACGACTCTGCCATTTTACGATCCTCTGTCTCGCTTCGCTTGCGGCTGAACATGGGTCGGAACCCGCTCGACATTGTTGCAGGGAGACCTGAGCAGCGGGAGGGCTTCTCCCGCGGCTACACTTCGAACAGATGCACCATAAAGGCGGTGGCGACGACCGACGCCACGAGGTTGACGAGCAGCAATGCGAACCTGCCGATGATCGCGGTCCCGCCAAGAAAGATGCGCCCGGCACAGCGTCGGCGCATTCTCTTCGCCGTCCGCGGCGTCGAGCCGTCTCAGTACCACCACGCCGAAATACCCCCGAGCCGAACCATATCCGTTCAACCACGGAAAGAGAACAAGATTTGTCCCAGGAACGCGCTTTGCGCCGCAGCGCCACAACCGACAGCCCTCAGACGGCACGGTGCGGAGCCTCGAATATCGGTTCGGGCCAAGTCGTGCGGCGCACAACCGGCACTCGCACGCTGAACGGTTCATCATCTCCTCCCGTATGAACCAAAGGGTCATCATGCTTGTTGATTATGTGCTTGCCGCAATCGAACAACGACATGCTAAAGCGGACGATTGGCCGCATTCGGCAAGGGCACGTTCGCCGCAAAAGGGCACGCACCTTTCGCGCTGGCGTCGGTCCGGCGCCGCGAGACATAGAGGAAGATGATGGCTGGCAGAGGCTTTGATGCTCAGGTTCGAGAGGGATTGCCGTTTCCGTTGGGGGCGACCTGGGATGGCGAAGGCGTCAATTTCGCGCTGTTTTCGGCGCATGCCACCAAGGTCGAGCTGTGCCTGTTCGATGACAGCGGTAAGCGCGAGATCGCGCGGATCGAGTTGCCGGAATTTACCGACGAGATCTGGCACGGCTACATAACCGGTGTGCATCCCGGATCGATCTACGGCTATCGCGTGCACGGCCCCTACGAGCCGGACAGCGGACATCGCTTCAATCCCAACAAGCTGTTGCTCGACCCCTATGCGCGCGGCCATTTCGGGGATTTGAGCTGGGACCCGGCGGTCTTCGGATACCAGCTCGAATCAGAGGACGACACGACCTTTGACGAGCGCGACAGCGCGCCGTTCATGCCGAAATGCGTCGTTGTCGACCCTAATTTCGACTGGAAAGGCGAGCCCGGGCGCGGCACCGTCCCGTGGGAGCATACCGTCATCTACGAGATGCACCTGCGCGGCTATACCAAGCTGCACCCGCAACTGCCGGAGGAATGGCGCGGCACCTACAAAGGCCTGTCGGGCGCGGTCATCGACTATATCCGATCGCTCGGTGTCACCTCGGTTGAGCTGCTGCCGATCCACACCTTTATCAACGACAGTTTGCTGCTCGACCGTGGTCTCACGAATTACTGGGGGTACAACTCGATCGGGTTCTTTGCCCCCGATCCGCGTTATGCGCATGAGCGCGAGCAGACCTTGCGCGAATTCAAAGAGATGGTGGCGCGCCTGCACGATGCCGGGCTCGAAGTCATTCTCGATGTCGTCTACAACCACACCGCCGAAGGCAACGAGCGCGGCCCGACCTTGTCGTTCAAGGGGATCGACAACGCCTCCTATTACCGGCTCCTGCCCGATCAACCGCGCTATTACATCAACGACACCGGCACCGGGAACACACTGAACTTGAGCCACATGCGGGTGATCCAGATGGTCGCCGACAGCCTGCGCTATTGGGCGGCCGAAACCCATGTCGACGGGTTTCGCTTTGACCTCGGCACAATCCTCGCCCGCGAGGTCAACGGCTTCGACAATCAGAGCGGGTTTCTCAAAGCCTGCTGCCAGGACCCCGAACTGCGCAGTGTCAAATTGATCGCCGAGCCCTGGGATTGCGGGCCGGGCGGCTATCAGGTCGGCGGCTTTCCGCCGGGCTGGGCCGAGTGGAACGACAAGTTTCGCGACACCGTGCGCGACTACTGGCGCGGCGAGGCGCCGGCGAGCGCGCTGGCGCCGCGCCTGTGCGCCTCGGGCGACCTGTTCAACCATCGCGGGCGCAAGCCCTGGGCCTGCGTCAATTTTGTCACAGCACACGACGGCTTTACGCTCAATGACCTCGTTTCTTACAACGAGAAGCACAATGAGGCCAACGGCGAGGAAAACCGCGACGGCAACTCGGACAACCGATCGTGGAATTGCGGTGTCGAAGGCGCGACCGACGACCCCGAAATCAATGCGCTGCGCGCCCGCCAGATGCGCAACTTCCTCGCCACCTTGCTGTTGTCGCAAGGGACGCCGATGCTCCTCGCCGGCGACGAGTTCGCCCGCACCCAGAACGGCAACAACAACGCCTATTGCCAGGACAACGAGATCAGCTGGGTCGATTGGAATATCGGCGATGACGGGCGAGCGCAGATCGCGTTTGTTGAGAAGCTGACGGCACTGCGCCACGCCTACCCGATCCTGCGCCGCAACCGGTTCTTGACCGGCGTTTACAACGAAGAGCTCGGCGTCAAAGACGTGACCTGGATCAACGCATCGGGGGCCGAGATGAAACCCGAGGAATGGGCCGATCTGCAGATGGAGTGCTTTGGCATGCTGATGGACGGCCGCGCCCAGCCGACCGGCATCCGCCGGCGCGGCGAAGACGCGACCTTGCTGATGGTGCTCAACGCCTACCACGATCTGGTCGAGTTCACCTTGCCGCAGACCGCCGGCGGATCGATCTGGTCCTTGCTGATCGACACCAACCTCGCCGAAGACGCCGAACTCGGCACGTTTGCAACCGGCGAGCCCTACGGCGTCACCGGCCGCTCGCTGTTGTTGTTCGCGCTCGAGCCCGACACCGCGGTGGAGGATCCGTTCGAGCGGCCTTGAGGGAATTGGGGCGAGGGAATTGCGGCGGGTCGCACCTCCCCGAATCGGCGATGACGGTTTATTCGTGAAGCCGGGAAAAGACCGAGAATGTTGCAGTCCGGCACCTTGGCACAGACTGTGACCAGCGCACGTTGGTGTCATCGTTCTCGGGCTTCAACCAGAAATGGGGCGATGCCTTCCTCTGAGATAGGTGGCGTCGAGCCGCAGGAAGGGCCATTCGCTGTCGAGCGGCCGATCGAGCAGCGCCGAAATGAAATAAAGTTGGGGCGGGTGTGATCTGCTTCACAAAGAAGCCGGTTATCTTCGTACTTTGATGGCTGTGAGGATAGTTAAATATTTTAGCTCATCTGCAAGCAGATCGACCTCAAAGGAGCTGTTCCGCAACAACTGAGCAATACTGCTCGCCTCGGTACGGATCGCGGTGCAAGGTGGATGGCCGGTAGAGCCTCAGTTATCAATCGCCGCCATCACCATTGACCCCGCAGCCGGCCCGATACC
>DASXMC010000221.1:0-6539 GCA_036495885.1 Allostellaceae bacterium
GCGACCTCAGTCGACAGCGAGCCGTCGTAGTCCATGACGATCAGCTTCGAATGAAACGCGTTGTTGTCGTCGGCATCGTTCCAGCTGGTAACGCCGGGCGGCACATAACCTTGCTTGTAAGGGGTGGTCAGCTTGACGAGCGCCTTTACCGCTGCCTCTTTGAACTGCGGGTCGTCGGTGTGGATCCGGCCGTCCGGGGTGACGAGGTCTTTGCCCCCATAGGCGTTCATAAAGCCCTGAAAGGTGATATGGGGATCGGTCGCGGTCAGCTGATAGCCGTAGGCGTAGATGTTGCGCATTCCCTGCGCGCGCAGCTTGTCCTGCACCGGTTTGAAGAAATCGATGAACCCATCCCACGTCTTCGGCACATCGGCGTCTTTGTAGCCCGCTTTTTCGATCAGCGACCGCCAGTAGCGGAACGGGACGCCGGCCGCCTTCATCGGCACGGCGTAATAGGCGCGCTTTTTGGTTCCGTTGTTGTAGCAATAGGCGGCGCGAAGCGCGGTCTCCATCAGATGCGGTTTTTGGGTCTCAACGACATCGCTGACATCGACCAGCTTGTCCTGCCAAGCGTTCGTTGGCAGCAACGCGAAATCGGCGAACTCCATGACATCGGGGACGTCGCCGCTGGTGATCGCCGAGATCTCCTTTTGCCGCAACGGCGCGAACGGAACGATGCTGTAATCGATCGTGTTTCCGCTCGCCTTCTCGTAATCGGAGACCATCTTGCGGTAAGCGACGTCTTCCTCTTGGGCGAAGCCCTGGGTCCACCACACCGTCGCGGTGGTCGCGGCGGCGTTGGCGATGCGGGGTCGGGCCAGGGCCGCGCTCGCGGCGACGGCGAGCGAACCGCGCAAAATTGACCGCCGGCTGAGACTAACCATGCGCTTCTCCTTCCTGCCCACGCCCATTTATTGGGCGCTTTTCTTTTGCATCAGCGCGCTCACGGTAGAACCTAACTGCCACCGTTTCAAATGCTATTACAGCCGTTGAACCCAGCCGGCACAGCGGCGCCGCGGCGGCGGCTGCAGATCCGCAATCGGCCGCGGCCTCGGGTTGCGGCCGGGATTTTCTTGCAGGCGCGAGCAGGGTAGGGTGGGTCGGAAGTTAACCCTGGCGAGGCTCGCCATGCTCGATGTTTTGCCCGACGGCGCCATTGTCGACACCGCAGCGCCGCGACCCACACGCCTCCAAGATTACCGGCCGCCGGCGTTTCTGATCGACACGGTCGAACTTGTCTTTGAGCTCGGCGAGAGCGAGACCCGGGTCAAATCTAAGCTCGCCATCCGGCGCAATCCCGATGCGGCCGATCGGGCAGCAGCGCTGACGCTCGACGGCGACGGGCTCGAGCTCGTGGCACTGGCGCTCGATGGTGAAAGGCTCGGGGAGAACCGCTATCGCCACACCGCCGAGGGCGGGCTCGTCATCGACGGGGTGCCCGACGCCTTTAGCCTCGATGTCGAGACCCGGATCGACCCCCAGAGCAACACGGAACTCTCCGGGCTTTATGTGTCGGGCGGCAATTTCTGCACCCAATGCGAGCCCGAAGGGTTTCGCCGCATCACCTATTTTATTGACCGCCCGGATGTGATGGCCCGCTTCACGACGACCATCGTCGCCGACAAAACCCGCTTTCCGGTGCTGCTGTCAAACGGCAACCCGGTCGGAGCGGGCGAGGCCGGCGCGCGCCGGCATTGGGCGCGCTGGGTCGATCCCCACCCCAAGCCCTCTTACCTCTTCGCGCTCGTCGCCGGCGACCTCGTCGCGGTCCGCGACCGGTTCACCACCCGCTCGGGTCGCGAAGTGGCATTGGCGATCTGGGTGCGGCGCGGCGACGAGGACAAATGCGGCCACGCGATGGCGTCATTGAAGAAGGCTATGGCTTGGGACGAAGAGACGTTTGGCCTCGAATACGATCTCGAAATCTTCAACATCGTCGCGGTCAGCGATTTCAACATGGGGGCTATGGAAAACAAGAGCCTCAACATCTTCAATACGCGCTATGTCCTGGCCAAGCCCGAGACCGCGACCGACAGTGATTATCAGGGGATCGAGTCGGTCATCGCGCACGAGTATTTCCACAACTGGACCGGCAACCGCGTCACTTGCCGCGACTGGTTCCAATTGTCGCTGAAGGAGGGGCTGACGGTTTTTCGCGACCAGGAATTCTCCGCCGACCAGGGAATCCCGGCGGTCAAGCGCATCGGCGAAGTCCGCACCCTGCGCGCGATCCAGTTTCCCGAGGATGACGGACCGCTCGCCCACCCGGTGCGGCCCGACAGCTATCTGAGGATCGACAATTTCTATACCCCGACCGTCTACAACAAAGGTGCCGAACTGGTGCGAATGATCCGCACCTTGGTGGGGCGCGACGGGTTCCGCCGCGGCATGGATCTTTATATCGCGCGCCATGACAACCATGCCGCGACGATCGAGGATTTTGTTGCGGCGATGGCGGACGCAAGCGGGGTCGACCTTTCCCAATTCAAATTGTGGTATGCGCAGGCCGGCACGCCCGAGATCACGGTCGCCGACCGGTGGGACGAAGCAAGCCGCAGTTATGAACTCGAAATTGCGCAAAAGCTGCCGCCCACGCCGGGACAGCCGGAAAAGGCGCCGATGCTGATCCCGATCGCGATGGGGCTGTTGGGCGAGGGTGGCGGCGAATTGCCAACCCGGCTCGACGACGAGGCGGAAAGCCGCCAAAGCACGCGGGTGCTGGCGCTCACCACCGAACGCGAGCGCTTTCGCTTTATCGAATTGCCGTCGGCGCCGGTGCCGTCGCTGCTGCGCGAGTTTTCCGCCCCGGTCAAGCTCAAGGGGATGGCGCTCGACCGGCTGAAGTTTCTAGCGGTGCACGATACCGAGCCGTTCGCCCGCTGGGAGGCGGGCCAGGAAGTCGCAACCCGCGCCTTGCTCGACCGGGTCGAGGCGCTGCGAAATGGCGCCGAACCGCCGACGCTCGACCCCGATCTGGTGGCGGCGATGCGGCAGACCCTGGCCGATGCCGGCCGCGACCCGGCTTTTGCCGCCGAGGCGCTCGCGTTGCCGAGCGAGTCGTTTCTCGCCGATCAGATGGCGGTTGTCGATGTCGATGCCGTGCACGCCGCGCGCGAGAGTGCGCGCGGCGAGATCGGGCGGGCACTGGCGAGCGAGTTTGCCGCCGCTTATGACGGGCTCCTCGACCCCGGCCCCTATCGCATCGACGGGGTCTCGATCGGCCGGCGGGCATTACGCAATACCGCGCTCGCTTATATCGCCGCGGCCGATCCTAACGCCGGGGCGGCGCTCGCCAAGGCCCAGTTCGACGCCGCCCGCAACATGACCGACGTGTTGGCCGCACTCACAGCGCTCGCTGATCTCGACCGGCCCGAGCGGGCGGCGGCGCTGGCGCATTTTTTTGCGATCTGGTCGCACGATCCGCTGGTAATCGATAAATGGTTCAGCCTGCAGGCGCGCGCGTCATTGCCCGACACTCCGGCTCGGGTCAAAGCGCTCGTAGCGAACCCCGCCTATGAGCGCAAGAACCCAAACCGGGTGCGGGCCTTGTTTGGCGCCTTTGCCCAGGGCAACCCGGTGCGGTTTCACGATGCGAGCGGGGCGGGCTATGCGCTGCTTGCCGACGAAGTCATCGCCATCGATCCCGGCAATCCGACGACTGCGGCGCGGCTGGTGCAGCCCTTATGCGCCTGGCGCCGTCACGACCCGGCGCGGCAGGCGCTGATGCAGCGCCACCTCGAACGCGTTCTGGCGACCCCGAACCTCAGCAAAAACACCTACGAGATGGTCTCGAAAAGCCTCGCCTGACCCGGGCCGGCTACACTGCCGCGCAAGCCGACAAAGACCGGTGCCGATGCTCAAAATTCATCTTACCCGGACCAAGTGCGGGCAAGACGACTGGATTGAGGCCGGCGCCGGTTGCCGCCACGGCGTCGCGGTCGGCACCGCTCGTCCCCAGTGCGACATCGAAGGTCTACCTTGGCGCCCCGCGCGGGCTGGCACCGACCCAGGCTGACCGATTCAATACCGATCTGCTGGCATTTATAGAACTGATGCGACTGAACGGCGGAGTCGAACCCCGCCGTTCGTAGTCCTGCTTAATCGGGCTTAATCGGGGCGGTTAGTGTGCCGGGTCGCCTCAAATAAAAACCAGGTCCGTTTTTCGGTCTCGTCGATAAAATTCTCGAGGATGCTCGTCGTCGCGGAGTCGTTGTTGTTCGCCGCCACCTCGTGCGCCTCGCGCATATTGGCGGTAAACGCCTTGTTATCCTCCATCAATTCGCTCAGCATGTCCCTCGGGGCGACATACTCGGCGTCGTTGTCGGCGATGCGCTGCAGTTTGGCGACGTGTCCGATCGATCGCAGCGTGGCGCCGCCGATTTTGCGCACCCTCTCGGCGAGTTCGTCGGTCATCGCAAAGATCTGATCGCCCTGGTCGTCGAGCAGCAGATGATAATCGCGAAAATGCGGGCCGCTGACGTGCCAGTGGAAGTTCTTGGTCTTGAGGTAGAGCGCGAACGCGTCCGCCACCAGCGGATTGAGGGCGGCGGTAATCGCCTTGGTCCCTTCGGGAGAAAGATCGGTAGGCGTGTCCAAAGCGGCAGCGCCCGACGTGTGAGATCTCGACATGGCTATCTCCAGGGGAGTTCGGGGATCGGTAACCAATATCAACCAGTGCGAACAATCGCCGAGGTCCATCGTCAGCAGCGTCGTCAAAATTTCCGCGGCGTGTCGTCGAGCCGTTTGGAGTTCCCGTCGTCAAAATCCGTTTCCAGCGGATAAAACTGAAAACCTGAGCCGATCTCAAACCCGGCCCGCCAAGTCGCGCAGGCGCGCAAGGCATTGGGCGCGATCGGGGACAAAGTCGGCCTCTTCCCACCAGCGCTCGACGGCGTCGAGCAGGGCGCCGACGCGCGGGCCGGACGGAATGCCGCTCGCTGTCACATCATGGCCGGTCAGCGGAAAGGCGGGCGGCGTCCAATCGCCGGCAACAGCGAGAAGGTGCGCGAGCCGGTCGGGGCTCATCCGGCCATCCGCCGCCTGCAGCAGGGTGAGGTCGCGGTAGTGCTGCGCGCCGAGGCGATAGAGGGCGCGGCGCTGAGCCGGATCGCCGCCGTCCGGGTCGAGCGGCCATGGCGGGGCCAGGCTCTGCAACCGGTCGCGCCAGGCATTGGGCAAGCGTAGTCGCTCCGCCACGGCTCGGGCGCCGGCGGCGTCGACGGCGATCAGTGCGGCAAGGCGGAGCAGCGGGTCGGGTCGGAGCGCGCCGGCACGCTCGATCGCGATCAGCCGCTGCAGCCGATCGAGGCGGCTGGCTTCGGGCAGGATCACGGCGAGCACCCCGTCCTCGGCCATCATCGCCACCGCAGACCCGGGATCGGCGATTTCGAGCAGTCTGGAGAGTTCCTGTGCGACGCGCTCAGCCGACAAAGTCGGCAACAGGTGGGCGGCGGCACGGCATGCGGCGCGCGCCTGCAGGTCGCCCGCGCCGGCGCCGAAACGGGCCTCGAAGCGGTAGTAGCGCAGAATGCGCAGCACGTCTTCAGCGATGCGGGTTGCCGGATCGCCGACAAAACGCACCCGGTGCGCGGCAAGATCGGCCAACCCGCCGGTCGGGTCGTCGAGGGTGCCGTCGCGCGACAGGAAGATCGCATTGATCGTGAAGTCGCGGCGGGCGGCGTCGGCGGCCCAATCGGCGTCGAACGCGACGCGCGCCCGGCGGCCATAGGTTTCGACATCGCGGCGCAAGGTCGTGATCTCGAAATGCCGCGGCGGCATGCCCGGCGAGACGGCGGGGATTGCGGTCACGGTGCCGTGGGCAAGACCGGTCGGCACCACCTTGATCCCGCGCGCCTCCAACAGCCGGATGATTTCTTCGGGAGGTGCGGGAGTAGCGAGATCGACGTCGGTGCGCGCGCCGGCTTCGCCGGGCGGTATTCCCAATACTGCATCGCGCACGACGCCACCGACAAAGCGCGCCTCGACCCCGCCGGCGGCGAGCGCATCGAGCACGGCGCTGGTCGCTGTCTCGGCCATCCAAGGCGGCGGCGCGACCCGCAGCGCGCCGGGGGGCGTGGTCATCGCGGCGCCCTGGGCTCGATGTGGCCTGGGGGCTCGACATGGCCTGGGGGCTCGATATGGCCGGGGATGATGTGTCCCCCGATATAGCGCGGCGCTACATATACCCCCTGCTGCGAGGTTCCAAAGCCGACCGCCACGACTCGCAGCACGAAGGCCAGCAACACCACTCCGGCGCCAGCGAGCCATACCCACGGCAGCCGCCGCCCCCGTCCAAGCCCGCGGTCGCGCGGCGCGCCCAACACCGTCGCCCACAACAAATAGAGTGCCGTTGGCAACAAGAGCGGCAGAATAATTGTCACAACGGCCCGGATCATGCTGCTAACCGGCGAGCACCTCGGCGAGGTTCACCAGCATCCCGGCCGTCGCACCCCAGATGTTGCGGTTCTGGTAGGGGAGCACGAAAAACACCCGCCGCCGCTCTTCGAATTCCCGCTCGGTGCGGCGATGATTGCCCGGAT
>DASXMC010000222.1:0-3996 GCA_036495885.1 Allostellaceae bacterium
CGCGCCGAGGCCTCCTTGTCATGGGCGGGTACGATCGTGTGGTCGAGGTGAATTGTCATGAGCCTCTCCTTGCCACTACCTACCAGAAATGAGCGTGCCGACGTTCCGGCGCAAGCCGCCACAACGGAACACATTGGGTCCGAGCAGCCCGGAAATTTGCGGCAATATAGGCCAGCGGCGGGAGTTGCGCCGACCGCTCAAGTTATGCTAGGGACCGGCTGAGATTGCGGGACCTTTCGGCCCCGACAGGGGTTTTGTGCGCTAGGCGTAACCAATCGAGCTTCACGGCCGTCCTCTCGCCGGCGCGCTGAAGGGGGCAATTTTCGAGTGGCGTCCGATACCACCGGCGTTTCCGCGTTGGCCGAGCGCTATGCGACGGCGCTGTTCGAGCTCGCCGACGAGCGGCGGGCGCTCGATGCGACGGCAACCGATCTGCGCCAGCTGAGGGCGATGATGGCTGAAAGCGCCGATCTGATGCGGCTCGTGCGCAGCCCGATCCTGTCGCGCGAGGAACAGGCCCGCGCGGTCGAAGCGTTGGCCTCGCGCGCGGAGTTGTCGCCGCTGGTTCGCGATTTTCTGGCGGTTGTCGCCCGCAATCGTCGCCTCTTTGCGGTGCCGGCAATGATCGACGGGTTTCTGGCGATGCTCGCGGCGAGGCGAGGCGAGGTCACGGCCGAGGTTGTCGCAGCCCAACCGCTGACTGCGGCGCAGCTCGATAATTTGATCGAGCATTTGCGCCGCACCGTCGGCCGCCGGGTGACCGTCGAGCCCAAGGTCGATCCGCGGCTGATCGGGGGGATGATCGTCAAAGTCGGCTCGCGCATGGTCGATGCCTCGGTCGAGAGCAAATTGCGCCGCCTGCAATTGGCGATGAAGGCCTAATGGTTAGCATGATTGTGAACTTAAATTGCCCGTCCGTCATTCACGCGAAAGCGGAATCCCGTGTCCCAAGGGCCGTCGCTTGCCCCCTGTTCACGCCAGGGGCAGGCACTGGACCCCCGCTTGCGGGAGTAACGAGGCGATCGGTAGTCTGAAGGATTAGCAATGGAAATTCGGGCAGCAGAGATTTCGGCGATCCTGAAGCAGCAGATCGCCAATTTCGGCAGCGAGGCTGATGTGGCCGAAGTCGGCCAGGTGCTGTCGATCGGCGACGGCATCGCCCGCATCTATGGCCTCGACCAGGTTCAGGCCGGGGAGATGGTCGAGTTCCCGAACGGCGTGCGCGGCATGGCGCTGAACCTCGAAAGCGACAATGTCGGCGTCGTCGTGTTTGGCGAGGATAGCGGCATCGGCGAAGGCGACACCGTCAAGCGCACTAGCGCCATCGTCGACGTGCCGGTCGGGCGCGGATTACTGGGCCGCGTCGTCGATGCTCTCGGCGAGCCGATCGACGGCAAGGGACCGCTTGTCGATGTCCGGCGCACGCGGGTCGAGGTCAAAGCACCGGGCATTATCCCGCGACGCTCGGTGCACGAACCGGTGCAGACCGGGCTGAAGGCTATCGACGCGCTGGTCCCGATCGGCCGCGGCCAGCGCGAATTGATCATCGGCGACCGCCAGACTGGCAAGACCGCGCTGGCGATCGACGCCGTCTTAAACCAGCGTCCGGTCAATGCCGGAACCGATGAACATGCTAAGCTCTATTGCGTCTATGTTGCGGTCGGGCAAAAGCGCTCGTCGGTGGCGCAAATCGTCAAGACCCTGCAGGATTACGGCGCGTTCGAATACTCGATCGTCGTGGCCGCGACCGCGTCGGAGCCGGCCCCGTTGCAATACCTCGCCCCATATGCCGGCTGTGCGATGGGCGAATTCTTCCGCGACAACGGCATGCATGCGCTGATCATCTATGACGATCTGTCAAAGCACGCGGTGGCCTATCGTCAAATGTCGCTGTTGCTGCGCCGCCCGCCGGGACGCGAGGCTTATCCGGGCGACGTGTTCTATCTGCATTCGCGGCTGCTCGAACGCGCCGCCAAGATGAATGAGGATCACGGCGCCGGCTCGCTGACGGCACTGCCGATCATCGAGACCCAGGCGGGCGACGTGTCGGCCTATATTCCGACTAATGTGATCTCGATCACCGACGGCCAGATTTTTCTCGAGACCGAGCTGTTTTATCGCGGCATCCGGCCGGCGATCAATGTCGGCCTGTCCGTCAGCCGGGTCGGATCGGCGGCTCAGATCAAGGCGATGAAGCAGGTCGCCGGTCGCATCAAACTCGAATTGGCGCAATATCGCGAAATGGCCGCATTTTCCCAATTCGCCTCGGATCTCGACGCCTCAACCCAGCGGCTGTTGGCGCGCGGCGCGCGGTTGACCGAGATGTTGAAGCAGCCGCAATTCTCGCCGGTGCCGGTCGAGGAGCAGGTCGTCTCGATCTTTGCCGGAACCCGCGGCTATCTTGATCGGATCGAGGTCGGAGCCGTCACTCGGTTCGAAACCGCGATGCTTGGCGAACTCAGGACCCGGCATCCCGAATTGCTGGAATCGGTGCGTCGCGAAAAGGAGGTGACGCCCGAAGTCGACAAGGCGCTCGTCGAATTTCTCGACGGCTTTGTCAAGACCTTCGCGTGACATGTCGTCGTCATTGCGAGCCCACGGGTCCGCGCTGTGCGCGGCCAGGACGGGCTCCGCGAGGCAATCCCTTGGCCCTCGTGTCTCATGTCATCGAGATTGCTTCGTCACCTGCGGCTCCTCGCGATGACATGACCTATCGAGGCGCGCGATGCCGAGCCTGAAGGATCTGCGGGTCCGGATCCGCAGCGTCCAGTCGACTCAAAAAATCACGGCGGCGATGAAAGTCGTGGCTGCTTCGCGCTTGCGGCGGGCACAGGAACAGGCCGAGGCGGCGCGCCCTTACGCCCAACGCATGGAACGCGTGCTTGGTTCGCTCGCCGCCCGCATGACGGGCCAGCCGGGGGCGCCGCCATTGCTTGTCGGCTCCGGCAAGGACGAAACCCACCTGATCGTCGTTGCAAGCTCGGATCGCGGTCTTGCCGGCGGCTTCAACGCCACGATCCTGCGTGAAACGCGGCGCCGCATCCGCGAACTCGAAGCCGCCAGCAAACGGGTCATGATCCTGACGATAGGACGCAAGGGGCGCGACGGCCTGCGCCGCGATTACGGGCGCATAATCCACGACAGTCTGACTGATGTCGGGCGCCGGCACCTCTCGTTCGAGGAGGCGCGTGACATCGCCGAGCGCATCCTGGTGTTGTTCCGCGACGGCTCGTTCGATATGTGCACGGTCATCTTCAATCGCTTTCGCTCGGCGATTACCCAGATCGTCACGGCGCAGCAGCTGATCCCGTTCCCGGTCGAGACGGATCAGGGAGCTACAGTCTCGGCGGCGACGGCGGGGGTCTATGAATTCGAGCCGTCGGAGGAAGAAATTCTCGGCGAGCTATTGCCGCAAAACCTCGCGGTGCAGATCTATACTGCACTCCTCGAAAATGCGGCGAGCGAGCAAGGCGCGCGCATGACGGCAATGGACAATGCCACCCGCAATGCCGGGGAGATGATCGACCGTCTCACCCTGAATTATAATCGCACGCGGCAGGCGGCGATCACCAAGGAGCTGATCGAGATCATCTCAGGCGCTGAATCGCTGCGCGCCGCATGATTTAGCATGCACCCCACAGATCCCCGTCATGGCCGGGCTTGACCCGGCCATCCGCGCGATGCGACATCAACCGCGGGGTGGAAGGTGGATGCCCGGAACAAGTCCGGGCATGACAAAACGAAGAAAGCTATCGCCTCACAGTCGAGATTAGACACGGGAATTGCTGAACATGGCGAGAAACACCATCGGCACGATAACCCAGGTCATCGGGCCGGTTGTCGATGTCCATTTCGACGGCGAGTTGCCGGCGATCCTCAACGCGCTGCATGTCGAGAATGGGAGCGGCAAGCTCGTCCTCGAAGTAGCCCAACAGGTCGGCGAGAATGTCGTGCGCACGATCGCGATGGACACCACCGACGGGCTGGTGCGCGGGA
>DASXMC010000223.1:0-1579 GCA_036495885.1 Allostellaceae bacterium
GCCAAACCCGCCAAACCCGCCGCTCCGCCTCCCCAGCCTCCGCCAGGAACACAACAGCAACGTGCCCGCAAGCCCGGCCCCATCATCAAGGGCCTCCAAAACGCTCGCAGTGATGCGCGAACATTCCAGCCGGCCCACGCATCGACACCCCGGAAGCCGTCACCGCAGAGCGTTACCACCCCGCCGTCACAACCCCAGCCGTCGACACGCCAGCCGCCGCCCGCGCATCCCTTCCCAATCTTCCACAATCTCAAACAACACATCACCGGGGAACCAACATTCCCAAAAGGGGCCGCGCTTATACCCCCCGCCACAGACCCCGTCAACCCATCTGGTTGACTTCGGGGCAAGCGATCTCCGGTTGCCAGACCACCATTACTCGGCAGGTCTTGTAAGCCGGAGGGGCAAAGTCCGACCCTCGGCGGTGCCGAGGCTCGCTGCGGAGGTCCAACATATGAAGCCCTGCCCGGTTTGTCCAGACCCCGGGGCAACAAAACCGTCACACACCCCCCCGACACCCAAACTGTACCCGCAAACGGCCGCAACAGCCCTTCCTCGCTCCTCGGCCCTCGCGCTTGATAAGGCGGCGGAGAGGATCACCCGTGCATTCTTCGCGACCACCGCCACCGGCATCAGCTCGCCCGCACAAGGCGGGATCGATTTTACGCTCACCGGCGAAAGACAGCGACGAGTTCGAGGTGCGGGCTCCACACGAATTGGTCGATCGGCACCAGCCGTTCGAGACGATATCCGCCGGCGATCAGGCGCGCGCCGTCGCGCGCGAACGTCGCCGGATTGCAGGAAACGGCAACGACCGTATCGAGGGGTGAACGCGCCAGGGCGTCGGCTTGCCGCAACGCACCTGCGCGCGGCGGGTCGAACACTGCTGCCGTGAATTTTGCGAGTGCGTCCGACGCGACCGGCTCGCGTGCGAGGTCGCGGTGCTCGACGCTGGCGGCCCTAACATTGCTGGCCGCGCGGGCGAGAGCCGATACCGTTTCCTTGTCGCCTTCGACCATGTGCACCGGACCGGAACCAGCGAGTGCAAAACCGAAAGTGCCGAGGCCTGCATAAAGATCGATTACCGGGCGGCGCATTCCGATTGCGGCGACCACCTCGCCGACCAGGATCTTTTCGGCCTCTTCGCTTGCTTGCAGAAAGGCGCCCGGCGGGAACGGCACCGCGACGCCGGAGCGCATCATTCGCACCGGCCGGCGCTCGACAATCGGGATTTCGTTCCCGGGCATTCGCCAGAGAACGCGTGCAAGATCGCGCTCGGCGGCGAGCCCGGCCAGCGCTTCGACCGCATCAAGGCCGGGATTTTCGACCGCTGTCAGGAAAAGATCGACGCCACTGTCGGTGCGGGTCAGGTGTGCTTCGGCGCGGCCTCCGGGTGGCAACAACCGGGCGACGAGACCGCGCAACGCGCCGGCGAGCGCCAACAGCCGCACCTCCAGCACCGGGCATTCTCTAAGATCGACGAGGTGGTGAGAAAAGCGCTCGCGGAACCCGATTGTGCCGGGCTGCCGCGGGTCGCGCGGACGCAGCATTCCGAGGCGCGCGCGCCGTCTTGCTGGCG
>DASXMC010000224.1:0-13217 GCA_036495885.1 Allostellaceae bacterium
CGGCGCCGGCGGTACGCTCGGCTGCTGGATGCCCATATGGTCGATGATGAACCGCGCGTCGGAGTGGCGGTCGATCAGCGCCGTGCCCGCGTCGATGTTGCCCCAGAACAGGACGTTGACCGGGAAATCGTTTTTGACGGCCGCGCGCAGGATGCGGTCGAGCCCCGGATCGTCCGGCGCGCGCTTCGACTCTTTCGTCAGGATGATGCGGATGCCGACCGTGCCCGGCGTCTTCTTCCAGTCGGCGATGACGTCTGCCACCGCCGGATCATCCGGGTTGACCGGCTTGAGCAGGGCGAACTTGTCGGGGTGGGCACGCTGCACCGAGACCGCATAGCTGGCGTCGTACTGATACATCGAGGAAGGCGAGATGTAGATCGCGCCGTCGACGCCGACCTTATCCATCGCCGCCACCATCTCGTCGCCGGTGACGTGAGCGGGCCAGGTTTTCGGAACGCTGTGCCACGGCCGCTCGGGCGTGTTCGCCGCATAGGCGTGGACCTGAGCATCGATGACCACTGGCGGCCGCGCGGCGGCATGCCCTTCACGCATCAGCGCCGGTCCAGCCGCGGCAAGGGCCGCCGTGACCTTTAGCACGGTACGCCGGTCGATAAGTCTGCTTCCTGCCGCTGAACGGTTGGCCATTTCCCCCTCCATGCCGTTTCGGGACCCACGCTCCCCGGTTCGCTGAAGATTGCGGACTTCCTTTGGCTCCGGTCAAGTCAAGGAACCGATCCTGCGCCTGCCGGCAGGGTCTCAGCCCGGATTACGGAAGAGATCTGGAAACGGCCCACTGCCCGAAAGCTGTCGTTTCAGGTTATTGACCGGTTTCGGCGCAACCTCGCCGTTCCCCAGGCGTCGAGGGATGACCGCTCGCCACCCAATCCGTCTGGCTCCCGAGCCCGCCGGCGACTCTCTCGGCCATATGTTCGCGGTAGCAACCGCGGCGGTTGAACGGAATTGGGCCGAGGCGCTAGTGCCAAGAGCCGGGAGCGACGGCGTGCTGGCTATTGACCGGATTGCCAAAACCGGCTCGCGGCATAAGGCGAGGGGTCGGTGAACGGCTCCTCCCCGGTCATCAATTCGGCGAGCAGCCGTCCGGTGACGGGGCCGAGCGTAAAGCCGTGGTGGGCGTGGCCGAAGGCGAACCACAATCCGCAGTGATGGTCGCCTTTTCCGATCACCGGAACCATGTCGGGAAGACAAGGCCGGCGGCCCATCCAAGGTTCCGCCTCCAGCCGTTCGGCGAGCGGAAACAATTCTCGGGCGAGCGGCTCATCGCGGAAAAGCTGAACGGGACTCGGCGGCGCGTCTCGAACGGCGAATTCAACGCCGGTCGTCAGGCGAATTCCCTTGCTCATCAGGGCGAGCGAGAAGCCGCCGTCGGCGTCGCGCACCGGATGGCCGAGCGTCGCGTTGCCCTGCACACCATAATGCATGTGGTAGCCGCGCTTGACCGCCAACGGGATCTCATAGCCGAGCGGGCGAAAGACATCGTCTGACCACGGGCCCAGCGCCACCACCACCTCGCTCCCTTCGATCACGCCCATCTCTGTAGGTACGCTCCAGCCTGAGCGTTCCGCAGCGAGGCGACGCGCCTCACCCCTGCAGAACCAGCCGCCCTTACGGGTGAAGAGGTCGGCGTAGGCTTTCGTTAACATGCCAGGATCGGACGAACTCGGCGAGCCGCGAAAGTGGATTGCGCCGACAACTGCTTCCGACACATGGGGTTCGAGTTCGCGCAATTGCGCTGCCGTAAGCACCGCGTAGTCGACGTCATAGTTGTCGAGCCGATGAGCATCCACGATCGCCTGACGCAGGCTCTCCTCGGTGCGAAAGCAGTTGAGCCAGCCACGGTGGTGCACGAGGTTTCGGCCGGCAGCCCCGGCGTCGGCGATCAGCGCCTCGTGCTCATCAACGCATCGGGCCATCAGCGGTGCGAGCGCTCGCGCCGTGCGCTCGACACGTTCGGGCGTCGCACTGTGCCAGTAACGGAATAGCCACGGCGCCAGGCGCGGCAGCGCCGACAAATGATAGACCGCGTCACGCCGATTGTTCGTCGCATAGCTCAAGAGCGTCCCGAGTTCACGCGGGAACGTGTAAGGAAATACAGCCTCGCGCTGGATCAAGCCGGCATTACCGTAGCTGGTTTCCTCGCCGACCCCCCGGCGATCGAGAAGGACAACATCGCGGCCGCGCTTTTGCAGATGCAGCGCCACGCTCACGCCGACCATTCCCGCCCCGAGAACGATAACATCTGCCCGTGACCGCATTTGTCCGTTTCTCCTTCGCAAAACACGCCTCCAGCAGCCCCACCTCATTCGCAACCTGCCACGAGGGCCGCCCGAGCGTTACCGACGAGATCACGTTCAGCTAATATGGTTGGTGCAAGGCGAGCTCACCCCGACCAGCAAACCGCGAGGCGAACGCGCAACTGCCGGCGCGGGTTAGGCCACAGCTCACCCGGCTGGTAACACCCGCGGCAAGTGGGAATTGGCCGATTGACGGCGTAAATAGCGGAGCGCCGTGCTCGTCTGGGCAAAGCGGCTTTTACCCGGAGAATTTATTCTGAGCGCGAGGCTACTCACGCCTCATCGGGACCAAGGACCGCTTAAATATGATTGGAGGGAGACGAATGTCCGTCCGCGCCTTGATCGTGATCGTCCTAATAGCCGCCACGTTTCCCGCGGCAGCGCAAGAGGCGGCGAACAAGCCGAACACCAACTGGCCCGGGTATCAGGAAGGCGATTACGTCATCAACGACTATAAGTTCGTCAGCGGCGAGAGCTTACCCGAGGTGAAGCTGTATTACCGCACGATCGGCGCAGCGAAAAAGAACGCGTCCGGCGAGGTGGTCAACGCCGTGTTGCTGTTGCAGGGCAACACCGGCACCGGCGCCAACTGGTTTCGGCCGACGCTGGCTGGCAAATTGTTTTGGCCGGGCCAGCCGCTCGACTCGACGAAATACTACATCATCATGCCCGACGCGCTGGGCCGTGGCGGCTCATCCAAACCGTCCGATGGTCTCAAGGGCCATTTCCCACATTACCGCTACCACGACATGGTGGACCTGACGCACCGGCTGGTCACCGACGGGTTGAAGGTCGCCCATTTGCGGCTGATTATCGGCAGCTCACTCGGGTGTATGCAGCAATTTCTCTGGGCCGAGTGGTATCCCGATCTGATGGACGGCACGGTCGGGCTGTCGTGCCAGCCGGTGGAGATCAGCGGCCGCAACTATATGCTGCGCCACGGCGCCGCCGAGCTGATCCGCCACGACCCGGCCTGGAACAACGGCGACTAGGACAAGACCCCGACCCTTTACATGTACGCTGCGGCCGGCAATGACCTAACCGAAAGCCCGGCGCGCATCCAAGAAGAGGCGCCGACCATGGAGACCGCGAGGGCGCTCTATGACAAGCGCCTCGCGGCGATCATGAAAAATGGCGACGCCAACGACACGCTCTACGAGCTCGAGTCGATCTACGACTACAGCCCCGAAGCCGACCTGCCGAAGATCAAAGCGCATGTGATGCTGATCAACAATATTGAGGATTTCGCCGACCCGCCGACGCTCGGCACGGTCGAACGGGCCTTCAAAAAGATTGCGCACGGCACCCACGTTCTGACCCCATACGGCAAGGACACACACGGGCATTTCACGCATTACTACGCGGCGACCTGGAAGCCGTATCTAGTGAAATTCATGTCCGATCTGCCGCCGGCGCCGAAGTCGGCACAATGATCGCGGCAGAGCGTTTTATCATGCCGCGGCAGAAATTGATGGTTCACGGCGTGTCTCGCCCGTTGTCGCGCACTCCGGCGATCGTCTCCTTTCTGAACCCATTGCCGGCACTCAGGCTTGTCGGCGGGAACCGCTCTTCATGCCCGAGGCCGTGGAAAAACGCGTCTGCGGAGGACGGCGGGTCGACCTCAATAGATCAGGTGATGGCACGGGCCGCGCTGATCCAGGACCTCAGGCCCGGATTACTTGCAGTAGCGGTCCGACACCGATGATCGCGATCACCCGCTTCATGTTGTAGGCGAAAACGTGGAGGCTCATCTCGGTGCGGACCCGCTTCAGCGTCCTGGTCAGAAAGTGTGTGGCTCCCATCCACGATTTGAACCCGGCGCCGATCGTCAATGGGACCTTTGAGCAACCGGCGTTCCTGAACTGACGGCAAGCCGTCAACTACTTCCTGAGGCGTAGACCTTGGGAAGGGAGCAACTGACGGTTCGGAGGGAGTAAACGCTACACGTGGATCAGAGAGGAGGAGCGCTATACCCTTGGGGGAGCCCAGTGGCGCCGTGACGAGTTGCGGCACTGGGTTCGCCTCGGGGGGGCGGCAACCGGTGAGGCGGAAACGAACAAACCCAGCCTTCAGGCGGAAATTTCTTTAAAAGACCGACCGGATTAACCTGACCTGGGTTTTGTCGCCATCGGGATCCACCGCAACATCGGTCGGATCATTGAGCAGACCGGGCTTGGGGTAGTGAGCAGTCTCAGAGGCTGCCGAGACGTATGGCCCGAAATGGGTCACGGCAAAGGCGCCCTCCGGTGCCCCGACCTTTCCATACTCATCGAACTTCATCAGGAACTTGCCCTCCGGAGAGAGTTTCTGGACGCGATGGTTCTTCGAGGCGGCGACGTAGATGTTGCCGTCCTTGTCGAGGGTGACAAACCGAGCCACTTGTCGAGGATCGTCGAGTAGACGCTGCGGAAGTCCATATTCGGGTTGAGGTCACCTTGAACCAAATGCTCGGGTCTCAGCGGCGGCATTTCGCCGTAATGGCCACCCTTGACCTTTTCGCCGAGCACAAAGGCAACCCCGTCGGCGCCGTGATCGGTGCCCGAGCCATTGTCGCGAACACGACGGCCGAACTCCGAGAACATCAGCAGAACCACGTTGTCAGCGTGGTTGTGCTCGCGCAGGGCCTTCATGAAGGCATCGATCCCCTCGGTCACCGCGGCCCACAAAACGCCGTGCCCCGGTTTTGGCCGGCATGCGTATCAAACGTGCTGTGATCGCAATAGAAGATGCGACTGCCCACATCGGCCAGATGGACCTGCGCGATGCCCTTGAGCTTACGCGCGGTCGAGATGTTCGGACACTCGACGTTGAGGAGTACTTCTGCGGGGCCACCTTCAGGATGTCTTCACCCTTCAACGAAGCGACGCCGGTACCGGCCATGTAGTCCGTGACCGGGCCGGTGCCGATCGCCGGTTTGTACATGGCGGCAAAGCGCTCGAGGATCTGCTGGCGCTGTTCGCCCTGAATCGTCGGCAACCGGTTCGTCAAGCTTTTCAGCTTCTCGAGGATGAAGCTGCGATCCGTGCTGTTGACCGCCTTCATCGGGGTGCCGTCGACCGCCACCACCTCGCGGCCAAATAGATCGAGCTTGCGGCACCCTATCGTATGGTAGGATCCGTCGTTGGAAGGACGAGAGAGCGGGTTGACACGTGTGTGAACCGGGGGAATCGTCACCTCGGGCAGCGGCGGGTCCGCGCTGCCGCTGAAACGCCTCGGATGACAGCCTGACCACGGTTTTGTTGTTGCGATGAAGGCAGTCCCATGACCGACGAAGACCGGATCGCGCTCATCAATGACATGGCGGCGAATGGTGTCGCCCTCGTGGACGACATGCGGTTCATGCTCGCCCAGTTGGCGAAGGCGCACGCCGAGAGAGACAATCGATCCGACAGCTGGAGACAGTCGGCGCGATGCCTGGCAGCGGGCCCTCGGGGCACCGTGAAGCACCTGTCGCACTGACCACCCTCCCCTACGCTGGAAATCGTTCCCGCCAACGGGTCAGGTTGGCTGAGAGAGACAGGGATTCGAGATAGAACAATCTGAGCTAAAACTTAGGAAGACCTGGCTGGAGCGGTCGGAGACCTTAACGAAACCGGACCGGTCGGGTTCGTACATTTGACCGTGGCTCGGATCGGCGTCCCGAGTCGTGAACTTTGCGCCGCTGCTGCCCTGTGGCGCAGGTTCGAAATCTCGAGGTGGCATGGCCCACGGGACGACCTTGGCCATGACTGAACGATGCGCATAAGCGAGAGATCTCACAGACAGTAACAGTATACCAGACCCGCCGACTCGACCTCACACGATGATCGCATTGAGCTCCTTGCCGGCATGTTCGGGCACCGACAGCCAGACGCCATAGCGATCATGAATACGGGGATGCACAGGAACGCCAGAGCAAACGACCCTGTCGACTGTTGCAGGGCGACTGTGACGAACGGCCACAGCACGAAGCCGATGAAATAGGCAAACGTCCACACCACGCCGTTGGCACTACCGCGGACGCGGGTCGGGAACACCTCGGCGGTCAGGGTCGTGCTCGGTCCCCAAATACCGAGGAATCCAAAGCTCCAGGCCAAACCGAATACCCACAACAAAATATAGCTGTCGGTATAGACCCGCAGGGTGATGAAAATGGCGCCCTCGATCAGCATCGCGGTGAAGCCAACGCGCCGGCCGATCCTGTCGGCCAGCCAGCCCGCCAGCCATAGGCCGAAGAAGCAAACGATGCCCAAGCACACATAGAAAGCGCGATACTCCTGCGTCGACCAGTGCTTCTCAACCGACAGAAGTAGGGCATCCAGCTGCCCACAGTGCCGAGGATGCAGCAGCTGGAGCAGGTTACGAACAGCGCGACCAGGGCCGCGGGCAGCACATCCGGCATAAACATCTGCCTGATGCTCACTCTCGGCCTTGGCATACCACACCTGTCATCCTCGTTTAGCGCACCGCCGGCCGACAGCGTCTCGGCGATCCGCCGTTTGCGGTCCTGCGCGCAAACCCAATACGGCGATTCCGGGCAGGTCGCGTGGACATAGATCGCCAGCAACGCGATCATCCCCGGTACCATCACCGCGACGCGCCAGCCCCAGCTGGCGGCGACGATGCCGATAATACCACCGGCCAATGCGACACCAAAGCACCATGTCGCGCGATTGATGCTGATCACCCGACCGCGTAACCGCGCCGGCCAAGTCTCCGCCACCAGCATCGATCCAAGCGACCATTCGCCGTTCAGCGCGAAGTTCACCATCGATAGTCCGGCGATGAAGAGGGCGAAGGTCGGGGCCAGCGCTACCACCGGCATCATGAGGGAGAACAAGGCAATATTGAGCGCCGCAAGGTGCGCCGCCCATAACGGTCAGCAAGCCAACGGCCAGAAGTACAGTTCGGTAATCCCGACGAGCAGCGCGATCTGCAGACCGGAGCGATAGGTCGGCACGTCGAGCGCGAATTCCCTGATGATCAGCGGCGAAATCAGCGAGAGCATCGAGCTGCTCATTCCGTCGAAGCCCCAGCCCAGCGCGTTGGCCAAGGCAATGTGCCAATGGTCTTGGTGACCTCCGTTCCGTTCACCACTGCACGAAAATTTGCGTATTGGAGAGGTTTCTTCTCGAGCGGTCCGAACCCCAAATCCGCTATCTCCACCGCTGTGTTGCTCATGGCGGGTCCCCAAGGTGCGCCCCGATGCCGACGGCGCGTAGGGACTCACGGGATTGTCGCGAGCTTACGATGTGGCGGCGGATTGCGCAGCAGCAATCGCAACCGGGGGTTGCCGTCGACATCATCATGCCGCTGTCGACCCGCGCGGTATAGGTGGGGTGCGAATAAGTTTGCTGGCACAACGCTCGGCGCCGCATATGATGCGCGGCAAGGAGAAGAAGTGCCCGAGCCTCGGACCATTCCGACGGCGGCCGGCGGCGACGTCTCGACAGCGCGACCGAGCGCCGGCCGCGCCCTTGGCGAAGCAATCACGGCTCTGCGCCGCGGCGAGCCGGTACTGATCTGCGACCACCAGATCGGCGCTCTCGCGGTTGCCGCCGAGCTCGCAACCGAAGAGAACCTGCATCGTCTCGGCAAGATCTCCCAAGGCCCGGCGAGCGTGGTTCTGACGCGGCGGCGCGCTTTGGCCCTCGGCCTCGCGCCGCGCGAAGAGCTGTCCGGTGCGTCGGCGATCCCTGTCTCTTTCCAACTGCCGGCCGCTGTCATCCGCAATCTCGCCGATCCCACGGCATCGTTCGGAGCCGGCCCATCAAGGCTGGCCCCCGAGCCGGTCGTTGCTGACAGCGCGGCGCTCGCCGCGGTCGCTTTGGCGAAGCTCGCCTCGCTTCTGCCCGCCGCTTTCGTGCTTCGCGTCGGAGCAGCCGAAGCCGCGCTCTTAGCGCGTCGCGGCGACCTCGCGGCGATCGAAGCCGCAGCGGTGTTCAAGCGCGATGCAGCAGCCACCGGACTCGATCGCGTCGCCGAGGCGCGCGTGCCGCTCGCCGATGCCGAAACCGCCCGGCTGATCGCCTTTCGACCGCGCGATGGCGGTAGCGAACATCTGGCGATTTTGATCGGCGCGCCCGATCCTGCGACACCGGTGCTGGTGCGCCTTCATTCGGAGTGCTTTACTGGCGATCTGCTCGCTAGCCTGAGCCTCGACCGTGGCGACCAGTTGCGCGGAGCGATCGCAGCGATCGCGCGGGCGGGGGGTGGGGTGCTTCTGTACCTCGCGCAGGAGGGGCGCGGCATAGGGCTCATAAACAACCTCCGGGCTTATAATCTGCAGGACGCCGGTTTCGACACTCTCGACACAAACGCACAGCTGGGCTTTGACGCGGACGAGCGTATCTACATTCCCGCAGCCGAAATGATTCGCCAGCTCGGCTTCGGGACGGTCCGCCTGTTGACCAACAATCGGGTCACGGTGGCTGCGCTCGAGCGGTTTGGCATCCGCGTCACCGGATGCGTGCCTCATGTCTTCCCGTCAAACAGGCACAACGAGTGGTAACGCCACGCGAGGGCGACCCGGAGCGGATACTTTCTCTGAGGCGCTGACCCACGACATGCCGTCAGGCTGGTAAACCTCGGTGCCTATTTTGGCCACGAGTCCCGGCTGACGCCTGTCCTCGGGCCGGCGAAGCGCTATCCCGCGTGCCCGGGGGACAACAAACTTCCGCGGCCAACAAGCAATTTTGCGCCGGCGCGATGACGAGTAAGCCGTTCACCGTCGCTTATATACGGGGCCGACCCTTTTGCCCAGAAACGCCGAAAAAGTGGCTCAAATGCAGTGTTTCCGTCTTGATCTGACCAGACTTTGACCATACGCTGACGCCGAGATCAGCGACAGCTGCGGGGCGGTCTTGGCCCCAGATTTGAGAGATTGACCGTCGCTCAACAGCTTCAATCTTCCGAAGTCGCGCCGACTCTGTCGCGCCGAGTTGCTTTTTGCACCTCAGAGGTCTTCAGGCGGTCGCCCACGCGATACCCGCTTCACCGGGTGGCATCTCGGGAGCGTGATCGCCATCATGCATTAAGCGGGTGGTCATGAGACCTCTCCGCGATCGGGATCATGCCACGCCGGTGAGGACAGGCGCGATCCGCAAGCCTGTCGACCCGTCATGGTGGTCGGTCGTCCTTGCCGTGCGCGCGGCGTTCGCGGCGAAGCCCAGCGCGAACCTGATCTCGGTCCCGCTCCATGGCGGCACGCTCACCGTTTCCGCGGAGGGCTGCTGGCACGCATCGACCCAATTGCCGGACGATGTTGCGGTGCAGCTCGACCTCTATCTTCCCTATTGCTACTGCGGCCCGCGCGGGCTCGTGGTCGCTCATGTCGGGCAGAGCCTCGACGGCCGCATCGCGACTGAGAGCGGCGACTCCCGCTGGGTCACCGGCGAGGCGGACCTCGTGCATTGCCATCGGATGCGGGCACTCGCCGACGCGGTGCTCGTCGGTGCGCGTACGGTGTCGGCCGATGACCCGCAGCTTACCGTGCGGCGCTGTGCCGGATCCAATCCGATCCGGGTCGTCATCGATCCCGAGCTGAGATTGTCCGGCCGGCATTCGGTGTTCCGCGACGGCGCGGCGGCGACTCTAGTCATCGCTGCGCAAGAGCGCGGTGACTCTCGGGGTGAGACACACGGGAGCGAAATTATCGGCGTGCCGCGTGTTAACGGCGTGCTCGATGTTTTCGCGATCCGCGAGGCGCTTGGGCACCGCGGATTGTCGATGGTGTTCATCGAGGGCGGCGGCATCACGGTCTCACACTTTCTCGAAGCGCGCTGCCTCGACCGGCTGCAGATAACGATCGCCCCGATCATCATCGGATCGGGCCGCCCCGGCATAGCGTTTCCCGGTTGCCAGGCGCTCCACCAAGCGGTTCGCCCGCGGATCTGCCGCTTCGATCTCGGTGGGGACGCGCTGTTCGATTGTGATTTCGGTGCATGAAGCACAGGCATTTTGGGTCGTCGCGCCGGGCCGAGGCGAGATCAGAGCGCAGCCGTTGCGACCCCCTGCGCCGGGCGAGCTGTTGATCCGGAGCCTTGTCAGTGCCATCAGCAGGGGCACCGAAAGCCTTGTTTTCCGCGGTGAAGTTCCCGAGAACGAATGGCGCCGGATGCGCTGCCCGTTCCAAGAGGGCGAGTTTCCTGCGCCCGTCAAATATGGCTATGCCGTGGTCGGGGTTATCGAGGACGGGCCCAAGGACACAATCGGCCGCCGCGTGTTCTGCCTGCATCCGCATCAAGACAGATTTATCGTCCCCGAGGATGCCGTCATCGCCGTTCCCGACGATGTCCCCGAGCGGCGTGCCACGCTCGCCGCCAACATGGAGACGGCGGTCAACGGGCTGTGGGATGGCGCGCCGGCACCGGGAGACCGGATCGTCGTCATCGGCGCCGGCGTTGTCGGCGCCCTTGTCGCCGCGTTGGCAGCGCGGCTTCCCGGTGCAGAAGTCGAGCTGATAGACATCGATCCTACCCGCGAAGCCGTCGCGACGGCGCTAGGCTGCCGCTTTGCAACCCCCGTGCCGACCTACACCGAAGCGGATCTCGTCTTTCATGCGAGCGGTCGACCCGAGGGGTTGGCAACGGCCCTCTCGACCGCCGGCTTCGAGGCCACGGTGCTTGAAATGAGTTGGTACGGCACCCGAGTCGTGCCGCTCCCGCTCGGCGCCGCATTTCATTCGTGTCGGCTCACCTTGCGCTCGTCGCAGGTCGGCGCCATCCCGGCGGGTCGGCGCGCACGCTGGTCTCGCATGCGTCGGCTGGCGCTCGCGCTGGCGCTGTTGCGCGATCCGGTCTTCGACCTGTTGCTGACCGGCGAGAGCGATTTCGCTGCCCTCCCCGAACTGATGCCGCGTCTCGCGGTCTCGTCGGCGGGCGTGCTCTGCCACACCCTGCGTTATAAGTGAACAACGAGCAACGCCATGTATAGCATCACGGTTAGCCATCATTTCATGGCCGCGCACAGCCTGCGCGGGGCCGTCTTCGGACCGGCCCAGCAGCTGCACGGCGCGACCTTTGCGGTCGAGGCCGAACTACGCCGAGATGCGCTCGACGCCGATGGCATCGTGTGCGACATCGGTCGCGCTCTCGAGCTCTTGCAGGCTGTGCTTGGTGAGCTCGACTACCGCAATCTCGACGAGGTGGCGGAGTTCCGCGGGCGCAACACGACGACTGAGTTCCTTGCCGGCGAGATCCATCGCCGGCTGGCGCGGCGGGTTCGCGAGGGGGCGCTGGGGCCTCGCGCCGCCACGGCCATCAGTAGCCTCAGAGTGGTGTTGCGCGAGACGCCGGTAGCTCGGGCCGCCTACGACGCACCCCTTGAATGACCGAACTCCCAGCGTTCGCTTCGCGAACGCATGAGGCGGCAAGCGAAGCTCGGCTTCACCGAGAGGCCGTCTTCGTCGCCCCGGGGCGGCTCAATCAACTCACCGGCGGATATCTGTTCGACCGTCACATTGTCGAGGGTTTGCGAGCGCGCGGCCGGCTCATGCGACTCATCGAGCTTGCGGCACGGGGTCCACGATCCGACGGGGCGGCACTCGCCGCCATCACCGACGGCACACCGACAGTTGTCGACGGCCTCGTCCTTGCGAATCTCGCGGAGGTGGTGGTCGCGCATGCGCGCCGCCTGCGGCTTATCGCCTTGGTCCACGGCCCGCTGGCGCATGAAGCCGGCCTTTCGCCGTCCGCGGCGCGGCGGGCCGCGGAGCGCGAGGCCGCGTTGCTGGTACGGCTTCGCGGCGTCCTGTGTGCCAGCCGGAAAACTGCCGCCGCGATCGCGAGCTATGGCGTCTCTCCCGACCGGATCGCCATCGTACCACCGGGCACGGCGAAGCCGAACCAGCATCCGAGGCCGCGGCGAGGCCCCGTTCGCCAGCTGCTCTGCGTGGCGAACTTGGTGCCGCTCAAGGGTCACGGCGTGCTCGTCGCGGCGCTGGCCCAGCTCCGCGATCTCGACTGGACATTGCTGTGCATCGGGTCGCTCGACCGCGATCGGGCAACAACGGACGAGGTTCGTCAGACGATCGCTGCGGCGGGTCTCGAGCGCCGCATCGCCCTCGCCGGCGAGCGGGCGCCCGCAGCGGTCGCAGCGGCTTACGGCGCTGCCGACGCCTTCGTCCTGCCCTCGTTCCACGAAGGCTACGGCATGGTCTATGCGGAGGCGATGGCGAATGGCTTGCCGGTGATTGCGACGACTGCCGGTGCGGTACCCGAGACCGTGCCGCTGTCGGCCGGGCTACTGGTTCCGCCGGGCGATCCAGCGGTGCTGGCACAGGCTGTGCGGCGGGTCATCGCGGATCCGGTGCTAGCAGCCCGGCTTGCTGCGGGGTCGCGTGCGGCGGGCGCCCGCCTCCCCGATTGGCCACGGGCGATCGCCGATTGGGAAGCGGCGTTCGATCGCCTTGTGGCGCTACCTCCGCCGTCATGATGCCGGCGCCCGCTGGAAAGCATCGGCGCGTATGGGATAGGTAACAATCCCGTTATCGGAGATGCGAGGGGAGTGCTGCTTAACGGATATGCGTTTTTTTTAGCTACCGGGATCACTCCGCCTTGCCCTGAGAAAGCCGGCCCAGTGTTCGAAACCGATGCGCATTTCCCAAATCTCTTTCAATGTTATGCATGCCTTAAAAGGCCGTGTTCGTTAAGAAACTGTCTCAGGGTCACCACGCCTGCATAATGATGCGCGGTCCAACCGAAAGTTCGAGCGGCTTCGACATTGCCGACTGTGTCGTCGATAAGGCAGAGTTGATGCGGAGCGAGAGTCAGTTCGTGTTCGATGAAACGGTAATATCCTTCCTCTGGTTTTAGAAAGCCGATGGCGCTGGAGGCGAAAAGTTTGCGGATGCGCGGGGCGAACAGACTAGCGATGCGGGTTGCGCGGAGCGGGTCTTGATTGGTGCCGATGCAGTCGCGGGTGGGG
>DASXMC010000225.1:0-2873 GCA_036495885.1 Allostellaceae bacterium
CAAGTCTCGCGGCTCACGTCGCCGGAGGGAAAGCCGCCCTGATGCGTCATGACCTGGTGCAAGGTGATCTCGCCTTTGCCGCGTTTGGCGAATTCGGGCAGATGGTCGGCGATCCGATCCATAAACGACAGCTTGCCCTCTTCGATCAGGGTCCATACCGCGGCACTTGTCAGCACCTTGGTCTGGCTGAACAGCAAAAACAGCGTCTCGTCGGCGGCTGGCTGGCGGCCGGGCGTGATGAGGGCGTCACCATAGCTGCGGTAGAGCGCCAGTTGCCCGTGCCGCGCCAATGCGATCTGCGCCCCCGGATAGCGGCCCTCTTCGATGTGCTGGCGGATCAAACGATCGAGATGCTGCAGCTGCTTCGTCGCAAAACCGAGCTTGGCGGGATCGCCGGGCGGCAGCGGATAGGCGTCGGACATGGCGGTCTCCTCGCGAGTGTTCGGCGCGATGCTACATGACCGCCGCGGCCGGCGGGAGGGATATCGGGGGCGGAATGCGGACGGATACGGCAAAATTTGTGAAAGCGCCAACATCTCGCTATTTAGAGGTGACACCCGGCCGGGAGATCCGGGGTTTTGCCTGGGAGGCCCAATATGCGCGAAGCCGTCATTGTAGCGACCGCCCGCACCCCGATCGGGCGCGCTTATCGCGGCGCCTTTAACGACACCCAGGCCCAAACGCTCGCCGGCCATGTCGTCGCCGAAGCCGTGCGCCGCGCTGGCGTCGACCCGGCCGAAGTCGAGGAAGTCGTGCTCGGCGCGGCGCTGCAGCAGGGCTCGACCGGCTACAATATCGCGCGCCAGGCCGCACTCCGCGCCGGATTGCCGGTCACCGTGCCGGGCATGACGGTTGACCGGCAATGCTCCTCGGGTCTGATGGCGATTGCGACCGCGGCGAAGGAGATCGTCCACGACGGGCTGCAGATCGCGGTCGGCGGCGGCGTCGAATCGATCTCGCTGGTGCAGAACGACAAGCGCAACGAACATCGCACCCAAGACCCGTGGATCATCGAGCAGCGCCCCGATCTCTACATGACGATGATCGAAACCGCCGAGATCGTCGCCGAGCGCTATCAGGTGACGCGCGAAGCGCAGGATGAATACGCGCTCTCCTCACAACAACGCACCGCGGCGGCACAGACGACGGGCCGGCTCGACCGCGAAATCGTGACGCTGCCGACGACGATGCGCGTCGACACCCGCGACACGGGCGAGACGACATTTGTTCCGGTGATCTTGGAGACGGACGAGGGCAACCGCCCGTCGACGACGCTCGCAGCACTCGCTTCGCTAAAGCCGGTGTTCCGCGACGGTCAGCAGGTCAAGGAGGGCCGGTTCATTACCGCGGGAAACGCCTCGCAGCTGTCCGATGGTGCTTCAGCATCGTTGCTGATGGAGGCGGCCGAGGCCGAACGCCGCGGGCTCGAACCGCTCGGCGCCTATCGCGGCATGGCGGTGGCCGGCTGTGCCCCGGACGAGATGGGGATCGGTCCGGTCTTTGCCGTGCCCAAACTGCTGCAGCAGCACGGTTTGCGCGTCGACGACATCGGGTTGTGGGAATTGAACGAAGCCTTTGCGGTCCAAGCGCTCTATTGCCGCAACCGCCTCGGCATCGACCCCGAGCGCTACAATGTCGACGGCGGTGCGATTTCGATCGGCCATCCTTACGGCATGTCGGGAGCGCGCATGGTCGGCCACGCGCTGATCGAAGGAAAGCGCCGCGGCGCGCGCTGGGTCGTCGTTACAATGTGCGTCGGCGGCGGTATGGGGGCGGCCGGCCTCTTCGAGGTGCTTTAGCGGCCTACCGCGCCGCGGCGCTGGCCCGGGGTTGATTCCGGGCGGGTGCGGGCTGCGCTTCGCTTCCGCCGGCCGTCTCGGCCGCACCATCGGTGCGGCCGCCGATCGCAGTCTGACCGCCGGCGCTGCCGGCGATTGTTTCCATCCGCTGCCGCGGCAGGGCCAGCGGATACTCGGCCTGTAAAAACGCGATCAGCTTTTCGCGCACCTCGCAGCGCAAATCCCAAGTCTGGCTGGGGTTGCGGGCGCTGACCAGCGCGCGCAATTCGACCATGTCGTTGGGCGTGTCAGTCACCTGCAAATTTGCGACTTTGCCGTCCCACAGTGGGCTCGCGCGCACGACCTCGTCGAGCTTCTGCCGCAGCCGATCGACCGGCACCGAATAATCGACATGCAAGAGAACAGCACCCAGCTGTGCGGTACTTTCGTAGGTCCAGTTCTGGAACGGTTTTTCGATGAAATAGGTCAGCGGCACGATCATCCGCCGCAAATCCCAGATGCGCACTACGACATAGGTGCTGTTGATGGTTTCGATCCACCCGGTTTCACCTTCTACGACGACCTGATCCTCGACGCGGATAGGCTGGGTCATCGCGATTTGAATGCCGGCCAACAAATTGCTCAGCACCGGCCGCGCGGCGAGACCGAGGATGATGCCGGCGGCACCGGCCGAAGCGAAGAGGCTGATCCCGTATTGCCGGACCGACTCGAACGTCATCAGCGCCGAGGCGACAGTAATGACGGCAAGCAAGCTCGTCGCCACCCGCTGCAAAAGCCGCATCTGGGTGACATGCTTGCGCGCCAGCAGATTGTCTTCGACGTCGGTGCGGAACCGCCGCAGATAGATCGTGACCGCAATGTCGAGCGCAATCGCCGCCGCCCAGCCCACCGTCAGCACGAACGCCGCCAGCAGCGCATGCCCGATGGCGAGCGACACCGGGAACGAGAAACGGGCTGCCGGCAACGCCGCGCCGAGAGCAAAGATGACGACAAAGATGCTCGCCGGGCCTTGGCCGCGCTGCAACAAACGCTGCAGAAACGGGCTCTTCCGTCCCGCCAGCCGGATCAGCCAGC
>DASXMC010000226.1:0-2559 GCA_036495885.1 Allostellaceae bacterium
GCCGCGGCATCGACGCCATAAGTGCCGGCGCCGAGATAGACTCGGTTCAAATATATTTCGAGAATTTGGTTTTTTGTAAATTCGTGCTCGAGCCACAGCGCGAGCAAGGTCTCGCGGATCTTGCGCGCAAAACTCCGCTCGGCCGTCAAAAACAGGTTTTTCGCCAGCTGCTGGGTGATCGTGCTGCCGCCTTCGACAACGTGACCGGCGGCGAGATCGGTCAGCGCCGCACGCAAGAGGCCAATCGGGTCGATCCCGAAATGCCTGTAGAAGCGCCGATCCTCGGTGGCGACGACCGCCTGCGGCAAATAGCGTGACATCTCGCCCAAGCTCAAGGGGCGGCCAAACATGTCGCCATAAGTCGCCAGCAGAGTTCCGTCGGCGGCGAGGATCGTGACGCTCGGCCGCCGTTGCGACTGCACCAGCCGGCTGGTGTCCGGCAATGTCAGCGCGAAGTAGCCGACGATCCCGGCGCCGATCATCAACAGCCAAAGCGATACCAAAACGCCGACCCGAACCAACCGGCGTCTCGATGGCCGCCTCTTTGCCGCGCGACCGCGGGTCGCCGCTGCCAGGCGCGGTCTGGGCGCGGGCCTCGGCCGGTCTGTGGGATCGGCGCGCAGCCTTCGCTCAGCCATTTTCGCTCGCGCTCAAAGGGAGCGCCGCTCCACTGCCCATCCCCCAACGCTCGCATTCCCCAAGCGGTCCTGTCGGACGCCAAATTGTGGCGCTGGTAAGGCAGTGGGCTGCCGTTATCGCCGGAAGATCGGAACCGCCTCGCGCATGCGGTTGTTTCCGGAACAATCGCTGGTGAAGCGTCGCGCCGTCTCTCATGTTAAATCAGGGAGCGGTCCGCCAACCAGGAGAGGCACACTATGGCTGAGCCAACCGATTCGACAGCGAAGCTCGGAGACGCGCAGCCGGGAAGCGAGCGCGTCAAAATGATCGTCAACGAAATCGCCAGCGCTGCCCAAACGGCAGCCATGTCTCTGGTCGATGAGCAAAAGAGCCGTGCTGCGGATCGGGTGAGCGCCGTGGCCCATGCGTTGCATGCGGCTGCACGTACGTTGGAGCGATCGCACAGCCCGGTTGCTGCGGAATACGCCGATTCGACCGCCCGCCAGATCGAGAGCTTTGTCGAGAGCATTCGCCGTCGCCATTGGACGGAAATCGCAGCCGATCTCGAAGAATTGGCAAGGGATCAGCCGGTTCGATTTATCGCCGGAGCCATGCTGTGCGGATTTATCGCCGGACGTCTTTTGGCTGCTCCTCGCTATACCAAGCGCTTTGATCAGAGCTCGTCGCGCCCCGCGGAAGCTACGGTGACCGCGGCCGTAGCCAGCGCCAGTAGGGACGGGTTGGCCGGCGGCCCGCTGCCTTCACAAGTGCGGGAGCTACCGTGACGCCGCCGGACGACTTCGCCGCAGACGAGGGAGAAGACCGTATCTATCGGGGGCGGCCCGAACGTCCGTTTGGCGCGTTGTTGAATGCTCTCATCGACGATGTGCGCCGGCTGATCCGGCTCGAGTTCGCACTGTTCAAACAGGAGATGGCCGGCAATGCACGCCGTCTCAGCCTTGGTCTGGTGGCCGTCGCGGTCGGGGGTGTCTTGGCGTTCACAGCATGGCTGGCGATTTTTTCCGCCGCCGTCATCGCGCTCACGATCGTTTGGCCGGCCTGGCTCGCGGCGCTGGTTCTCGGGGCGGCGACGTTGATCGTCGGCGGGCTCGTCCTTTATTTCGGGATCCGCCGCATCCGGGCGCAAACATTGGTCCCGCAACGCACGATCAACACGCTGCGCGAGGACGGCGTCTGGATTAGGGAGCGCGTATCATGAAGTCGCAATCCGACCCGTCGATCGATGACATCGAGCTCGAGATCGCGCGAACCCGCGTGCGGCTCGCGGAAACTGCCGACGCGCTTGCGGACGAGTTGGCGCCTCAGCACCTCGCTAGAAACGGAGTTGAAATGCTGAACGAATTTTTTGGTCGGCCGGATGCGATCAAGTTCGGCGGCATGCGCGCCGACCCGGTGGCGCTGGGCCTCGTCGGGCTCGGCGTTGCCTGGCTCGTCGCCGAGAATCTCGGCATTCTCGACGGCATTATTCCCGGCCTCAGCGAGCATCCCCCCAGTGAGCATCCCTCGGCAGCCATTGAGACCGGCACTCGCGAGCCGATTAAAAGCTCACCCATAAGCGAGCGCGATCAGAGCGGGGGATGGTTTCACCAGGCGGCGAACGCTACACAGGGGGCTTTTCGCTCGGTCTATGACAGCAGTGGTGCTGTGGTCGGACAGGCGAGCAAGCTTATCGCGCACCAGGTCGGATCGGGCCAGAAGGTTAGCCAGGCCGTGGGCGGCAATCCGTGGCTGCTCGGGCTTGCCGGTCTCGCAGTGGGGATGGCCGCCGCGATGCTACTGCCAACGAGCCGTCCCGAACGCGAAATCGCCACTCAGGCGCGCGAGGAAATGTGGGAAACCGCAGAAGAGATCGGCAATCGCGCCGCAGCGACGGTGCGCGAGATGGCTGAGGATCTGAAAGCCGGTCTGGCGCCCGATCGC
>DASXMC010000227.1:0-2709 GCA_036495885.1 Allostellaceae bacterium
AGCCGGTCCTTGACCTCCAAAAAGCGCTGCCACAAATCCGCGCGCCCCGGGCGGTGTTCGCCGAACAGCGCATAATAGCCGAGCGAGTAGCCGAAAAAGCGAAAGCCGTCGAGCCCGCGGCGGATCGCTTCGGCTTCGTCCGCGTGACACGACATGCCGGTGACGATCGCGATGTTTGGGTTGACGCGGTGCCCGATCGGCACGCATTCCTCGGATTTGATGATCGCATAATATTCCTCGACCCATTTCGCCGCCTGCTCGGGATCGAGGAACGAGAACGTCAAGGCGCCGAGCCCGTTTCTCGCGGCAAGGTGGATGGTTTCGCGCCGCGAGCATGCGACCCACATCGGCGGATGCGGCCGCTGGACCGCTTTTGGCACCAGGTTGCGGCAAGGCATTTCAAACCAGCGTCCCTGGAAACCGGGATAGGGCCGCATCGTCAGCATGTTGGCGGCCTCTCTGGTCGCTTCCTCCCACATCGCCCGCTTGTCGCCGGGGTCGACGACAAACCCGCCCATCTCGACCGCTGTCGCCGATTCGCCGGTGCCCCATTCGACGCGGCCGTTCGAGACTAGATCAAGGGTCGCAACCCGCTCCGCGACGCGGGCGGGATGATTGTATTTGGGCGGCATCAGTGCGATGCCGTGGCCGAGCCGGATCTGTTTGGTGCGCTGCGAGCACGCGGCGAGGAACACCTCGGGTGCCGAGGAGTGCGAATATTCCTCGAGAAAATGGTGCTCGACCTCCCACACGTAATCGATCCCGAGCCGGTCGGCGAGCTCGACCTGGTCGAGCGCCTGCTGATAAAGCCGCAGCTCGGAATCCTCGTCCCACGGCTGCGGCAGCTGATGCTCGTAAAACAGCCCGAATTTCATTGACCGCACCTCGCTTGTTAACATCCGCTACGGCTGTTACGGTACGATCCAATCAGCAGCAGCGTCGCTTCAGATTGCGTGGGACCAAGGGTTAAGTCCACCTCCGCCACAGGGACGGGATCTACAGTTTGAGACCGTGAACTCGCGTCTTTTAAGCTCGGCCGGCTCCGATCAGCATCTCGATGCTCATCTCTAGCCGCCCATTCGATTCAAATCGCGCAAGTTTCGCGTCCGCCTCCTTCCGCACTGCGCGTCGCTCCGCGTCAGGAAGGGTTCGATAGGTCAATGGCAGCAAACCGATTCCGGTCTCGATGGATGCCCAGAATTCCTCGTACGAGGCGAAGCCTCCGTGGCGCGTTTCTTTCGCTACCCTGACGTCGCGACAACCGGCCGCTTGCAGCATTTGTTCGAGCCGATCCGGATCCGACAAGGAGAAGGAGAGGTTCAGCATTGCTCGCTGATCGGGGACGCGGCGGCTAAGCGCCTGGGCAAGCACACTCCACATAGGTACCTTTTCAGGTGTCGAAGGGACGCATACGGCAGCACTGCCGCCAGTGCGGAGGACGCGTCGGAATTCGGCGAGGCCTCGCCTCGGGTCGGGAAAGAACATCAGGCCGAGTTGGCACACCACCGTGTCAAAGCTCCCATTCCGGAACGCTAGCGCCTGGCCGTCGGCGACCACCGCTCGGTAGGGTTCGGACAGGCGGGCGCAGGCCGCGCCAAGCATCGCCCTCGAGATGTCGACCCCAATGACCACGCCCGCAGGACCTACGAGCGAAATGGCCGCCGAGGCGGCTTCGCCAGTGCCGGTGGCGACGTCGAGCACCCGATGCCCTGTTGCTGTCTCGGCGGCGGCCAAAAGGCTCGGCACAAAAAGGCGAGACCATCGACCTATGTAGCGATCATATGCCGAAGCATCGACCACCCTTCCGACTTCAGCGTGAAGTCCCCGGTCAGAATTCATCGTGCGCGGCCGATATATTACGCGGTCCAGCGCAGGATCGCGTCGGCGACCTCTTCGGGTTTGTCGAGTTCGGCGAGATGGCCGGCGCCCGTGATCGTCGCGATCTCGGTCCGGCCGGCGATCGCGCTGGCAAAGCGGTCGGCGTAGCTCTTCGGCATGACGCGGTCCTCTGCACCCCAAATCAGCAGGGTCGGCGCCGAAATCAGCGGTAACCGCTTCTCCAGCTTGGTATTACCGAGCGGCCAGAAGGCGCGCGCTGCGGCCTCGGCCGCGCGCGTCTGCTCGATCGTCCATTCGGGCGAATTGGCCCCTTCAGGCTCGGCCTTCAGCGCGTTCCAGCGCTCGGGTTGCGCGCACATCAGGCTCGGCACATCGGGGGCGCGCTGCGCCCAGGGATCAGTCACCGGTTCCTTCTCGTCAAACAGCCCCCACGGTGCGATCAGGGAGAGACGGCGCACCGTATCGGGCCAGATCGCCGCGATTTCGGCGGCAAACGAGCCTCCGACCGAGCTGCCGACAAGATTGGCGCCGTCGAGCCCAGCCTTGTGCACCAGCTCGCGGATCGCCAAAACCCAATCGAGATGATTGTCGAGCACGGAGTGGCCGCGATCGCCGCCCGGAAACCCGGGCAAAGACGGAACGATCACGGTGCGCTCGCGGGCCAGCGCGTCGAGAAACGGGATCCACCGCGGCAGGCCGCCAAAGCCAGCGAGAAAACCGAGCTTGGGCCCGGACCCCGCCTGCCACACCCGTGCCGGAAAGCCGTTGATCTCGATCGACAACACCTGCGGCTCGGTCATCGCGTTCTCCGGCGTCATTCCCAGGTTCAGCCTGACCCGAGCCCTGCCGCGGGTCAAGATCGCGAGCCGC
>DASXMC010000228.1:0-3357 GCA_036495885.1 Allostellaceae bacterium
GATGATCCGATAACCGCGACGGGCGCGATCCCGGCTGCCGATTTTACGCTTTGCCGCCTGCGGGGTAATCGGGCTTCAGGTCGAGCAGCGGCGTGCCGTCGACGCAGTCGAGGCCGCGCACCTCCAGCCTCGCGCCGTCGATCGCTACCAGCTCGACGATCGAGGACGCGATCGGGTTGGGCCGCACCGGCGAGCGCAGCGCAAAGGTGCCGGTCGTCTCGCCACCGAGCGGCGTCTGCAGCACCAGATCGCGCCGCGCCTGATGCATCCAATAAAGGACCTGGATGCGCCGATAGCCGGCGATGTTCGTCAGTGCAGCTTGCCAGCGCTCGTCGACGACGATCGAACAAGGGGGTCCGTCAGGGCTGCCGCGCTTCGGGCAATCTTGCCGCGACCGCCATGGTGTGCGGATTGTGCCGATAAAGAACACTCCGGCATCGGTCTGTGGGGGCGGTGCGACCGCCACTTCGCCAGGCCGAAGCGCGTATTCGACGTCAGAGGAGCGCTCGTTCATCGCCCGAGAATGGCAGGCTTTTGTCCGCTCCGTCCAGAGCGACCCGAAGACCTCAGCCAAAGATCGCCGCCCGCGTTGGAATGAGGCGCCGCGGGTGGATCGGCGCGCCCGCCCTTGATCACGAAAATCGATCATGGCCAATTCGCGCATTGGCATGACCGACTGGGTTCGGCATTCTCGGCTTGGTGCATTGATCGGCCCGGGTTTCATCGACCGCGTAACCCAGCCGGAAATTTGTCCACGAGATTGCATCGATGAGATTGAGCATCGTTACCTTTATGTACCCCGGCGCCGAAGCGCGCGGCCAATCCCTTGAGCGAATTGCGAATTACGCCCGACGGGTCGAGGCGGCCGGGTTTCCCGGGATTTGGGTAACGGATTCGCTCGGCCGCGGCCGCCCCACCCTCGACCCGCTGGTCGCGCTCGGTGCCCTTGCCGCGATCACGCGGCGGGTCGAGCTTGGGACGGCAGTGCTCCAGGTGTCGCTGCGCCACCCGGTCGACCTCGCGCATCGCGTCCAGTCGCTTCAAGCGTTGTCGGGCAACCGGCTGCGGCTCGGCGTCGGCAGCGGCTCGACCCGCGCGGATTTTGATCTGTTCGGCGCCGACTACGCGCAGCGGTTTCGCACCTTGACGAACTCGCTCGACATCATGCGGCGCACCTGGCGGGGCGAGCCGGTTAATGGCGGGGTTCTGACCCCATGGCCGGGCTGCGAGGGCGGCCCGCCGGTCCTGGTCGGCGCTTGGCGCAGCCCGCGCTGGATCACCTACGCCGCTAGGCAATGCCAGGGCTGGATCGCGTCTGGGCTCTACTCCAGCTGGGAGGATCTCGAGAGAGGCATGCGGATCTATCGCGAGGCGGGGGGCGGCAACGCAGTTCTCGCCAATGTCGTCGTCGATCTCGCCAACCGCCCGGAGTCGGGCAGCCTCGCCGAACGCGCCAAGGTTTCGCTTGTGTGCAGTCCCGACGATGCACGTCAGCGCCTGAAGCGGATCGAGCAGATCGGCTTTGACGAAGTCTTGACCATCTCTCCGGCCGGCGCGCTCGACGAACTCGAACGGGTGCGAGACTATCTCTAGCGGCGGGCTCTAGCCGCGGTTCACAGCACCAGCTGCGTCTGGGTGACGAGCGCCACCAGCCGGCCTTCGTTGTCGGTGACGCGGGTCTGCCAGATCATGGTCCGCCGGCCGCAGTGAACCGGGGTCGCCTCGCCTGTGATTTGCGTGCCGAGACGTGCGGGAGCGACAAAATTTGTTTTGCTCTCGATCGTCACCGTGGACGTGCCATCGGGCAGATTGACGATAGTGCCGGCGGCCCCGAGCGTATCGGCAAACGCCATAATGGCCCCGCCGTGCAGCACCGCAGGGCGAGTGCACAATTCGTGGCGCACGCTCATGCGGGCGACAATCCTATCGGGTGCAGCGCTGACGAACTCGATCCCGAGCAGCTCGGCAAAAGGGAGTGGCTCGGCGGTGATCCGCTCCAGCGCATCCATCGCTCTTCCTCCCGCGCTGATGATCTGCCGCCGGGCACGGCAACAACAACCATGGTAATGCCATGATCGCTCCGCTAGGGTCAAAGGCCGACGATCGAGTTACGCCCGGTCAGCCGCAAAAAAATGCCAGAGGCGGCATTTCCACGGGGCCGGCCGGCAAAGGAGGATTGGGCGCGTGCGTAAATTCGCAATGGCGGTGGTAGTCATGGCGTCGCTGGTCCCGAATGCCGGGTTCCCCCAGCAACAACCGCAGCAGGGCGGCAAAGACGCCGCCTATGACGAGCTGAACCTGTTCGACGAGGCGTTCGAGCGGATCCGCGAAGACTCGGTCGATCCGGTTGCGGACAACAAGCTCGTTGGCGCCGCAATCGTTGGCATGCTGACCGGCCTCGACCCGCACGCCGCTTATCTTGATCCGGCAGCGCTCAAAGCCATCAAGGAGCCGGATGCAAACGGGGAAGTCGGGATTGGCGCAGCGCTGACCATGGTCAAGGGCGAGGTCAAGGTGGTCTCGCCGCGCGACGGGTCTCCGGCAGCGCAAGCCGGCGTCAAACCCGGCGATCTGATCCTTGCGATCGATAAGGAGCCGACCTTCGAGCTGACCTTGCCCGAGGTGGAACAGAAATTGCGCGGCCTTTCTGGCACCACGGTCAAGCTGACATTGCAGCGCGGTGACGAAGCGGCACCGCTCAGGCTCACGATCAAGCGCGCCGCCGACCACTTACAGACGGTCTCGGCGCGGGTCGTCGACGGCGATCTCGGCTATGTTAGGCTCGCCGGCTTCGACGACGTCACCGCGGCGCTGCTGGCCGGTGTGGTGCAGGATCTGCGCCGCCAGACCAGCGGCAAATTGCTCGGTCTCGTCGTCGATCTGCGCAATAATTCCGGCGGCAAATTCGAGGATGCGGTTGCCGCCGCCAACGATTTTCTTGATAAAGGTGACGTCGCCGTTGTCGAGGGCCGCACCCCGGAAAACCTAAAGCACATTGCCGCCACCCCGAATGATCTCGTCAAAGGCTTGCCGATGGTCGTCCTGGTCAATGGCGGTACGGCCGATGAAGCCGAGCTGATGGCCGCGGCTTTGCAGGACAATCACCGCGCCCTGTTGATCGGCACCAAAACTTTTGGCGAGAGTGCGATCGAAACCCTGATCCCGCTATCGAGCGGCGGTGCGATCCGCCTGACAACGGCTCATTTCGCGACCCCAGACGGGAAAGAGATCGACGGCAAGGGACTGGATCCCGATCTCGTCGTGACACCGCTCAAACTCGAAAAAGTGGCCAGGGAAGAAGGGCTGCACGAGGCTGACCTGCCGGGGGCCTTGAAGAACCCCGATCTGACCGCCGCG
>DASXMC010000229.1:0-3946 GCA_036495885.1 Allostellaceae bacterium
CCGAGCTCCGATCGTCTTCGGGCTGGCGGTGCTCAATTTTCTTGCCGCGCAAAGGCACGAAGCGGACCATCGCTCGATTACCCCGGGCAACCGGGGAAACAACCACCCCGGGAGGAACAACGATGACCGAAGCGACGGTTCGACGACAATCTCTATCGCGCCGACTAGTGCTGAGGGGGACGGCCGGACTGCTAGGCGGGGCAGCGCTGTCGTCCGGCGCTGCGCTCGCCCAGAACACCGCTCCTGCGAGCACCGGCGGAGCCCCAACTTCGTCGTACAACCCGCATTACCCCGATCCGGCCTGGCTCGCGCGGACGCAGGAAGAGATCATCGAGCCGGGGTTGGAGATCGTCGATCCTCACCATCACCTGTGGGACCACGCGGGGAACCGGTTTCTCCTTGACCAATTGCTCGCCGACATCGGCAGCGGCCACAAGATCACCGAGACCGTTTTCATCGAATGCGGCTCGATGTACCGCGCCGATGGCCCGACTGAACTGAAGCCAGTCGGGGAAACCGAGTTTGTCAACGGGACGGCGGCGATGAGTGCCAGCGGCCAGTACGGGCCGACCCGGCTCTGCCGTGCTATCGTTGGCCATGCCGATTTGCGGCGCGGCGAGGGGGTCGCGCGGGTTCTGGAGGCCCAGATTGCGGCGGGTGACGGCCGCTTTCGCGGCATCCGCCATTCCGTCGCCTGGGATGCGAGCGATGCGTTTCCCAAGGGGCGCACCCATCCGATCAAGGGACAAATGCTCGATCCGACCTGGCGTGCCGGATTTGCGCGTCTGGCGCCACTCAACCTCACCTTCGAGGCCTGGCTTTACCATCCCCAGCTCAGCGATCTTGCCGATCTCGCCCGCGCCTACCCGCAGACCACGATCATCCTCAACCATGTCGGCGGGCCGCTCGGCATCGGGCCTTACAAGGACAAGAAGGCCGAAACCTTTGCGCAGTGGAAGGCCGGCATCATTGAGGTCGCGAAATCTCAGAACGTCGTCGTCAAGCTCGGCGGACTCGGCATGCCGATCGGGATGTTTGACTTCTATACGCCCGAGAAACCGCCTTCTTCGGAGGATCTGGCGACCGCCTACAAGCCCTACATCGAAATCTGCATCGCGGCTTTCGGAACGGATCGTGGAATGTTCGAGAGCAACTTTCCGCCCGACGGCGCCAGCTCGAGCTATCCGATCTTGTGGAACGCTCTCAAACGGCTGGCGGCCGGGTACTCACCATCCGAGAAGGCGGCGCTGTTCAGCGGCAACGCAAAGCGCGTTTACCGCCTGGCCTAAAATCATTCCCCGGAATCGGCGCCGGCGTCGCGCTTGCGACAGCGACCATAATCGGGCGGTTTCGGCAACCGAGCCGTTCGTCGCGCCTAGGCCTAGGAAACCGTCCCGCCAATAAACCGGAGGACACAGCATGCTCCCAACAAGCTGCATCCGACACAAAAGCCGGTTGCCGCCCTCAAACCGCTGATCGAAGCTTTCTGCCCGGCGCAAGGCACGTTGCTTGACCCTTTCGCCGGTTCCGGTTCGGCATTGGTCGCTGCGCGTCAGCTTGGCCATCAATGCATCGGCATCGAACTTGACGAGCAGCACTACCGCACCGCCTCGGCGCGGCTACAGGAGGCCCAGCCCTCCGCCGCTTAGGAATGCGAAGGCGACGGCTCCGGCTCTACAGGCCGGGGCCAGCTTCGCGCGCGGGAGCGGCAAAACCGCACCGCGAAGGGGCGGCACGGTTTTAACCTATTCCCCATTCCCTAAATCTGGTGTCGGCGCGGGCCACGAAAACCGCGGCGTGGCACAGTATTCTACAGCGCCAGGTCGAGGGCGAAACGCCGGGATAGACTGCCCCTCGCCATGTTTGATCCTTTATGCGCGCATGGGGACTTTTGCGAAGTCTGCAAACGCGAAGCATCTTTATGAGCACCGAGAAAATGGTCATCGGTAGTCCCCGGAGTCACGATCGACCTCGTGAACCCATCGAACAACGCCGGGCTGTAATCTCCCCTCGCCATCATCCGCATCTCCGTGTTGCTGATCCCCGTCCCGACGTGGTGCTGTTTCACAACGACGCGGTGATCGAAGTGACCAATAGACCGGCCGCAAGGGCGAGAAACGAGAGCAGGGTCATCACAGGGATGGCCGGGCGTGGTTTTACCTCGGGGCCCATTCGCATGGTCTCCGCTGCGGGCGTCCGGGCCGTGTCGGCGTGTGACGCGTGGCCGCCGTGTGCGGGGGTTGCAGCGACAGGCGGAGCATTGGCGGGACGCACCGTCATCATGCCGTGCTTCAGATGGTAACGTACGAGCCACCAATTGATCGGATAAGCGATGATGGAGCCGACGAGCAGCGCCATCGACATGACGAACCAAAAAGCCGCTGTTGTCGGATCAGCACCCCGGCCGAGCTGCGTCCGCAGTATCATCATCGTCGCCACCATGCCGGTCATCAGCAGGTTCATGGACAGCAGTTCGGGTAGGAAAGTGCTGGTGAGCGACCGGGTGTAGGAGCCGCCGACCATATCGCGCATGAACAAGGCCTGGAACACCGTCCAACCAAAGGCGAAACCAAGGACGTATTCCAGAGCGATCTCGGGTAGGCCGGTCAGGCCCAAGGCGCGCGCGAGCACAGCGCCGGCGAGGATACCGACGCCGTCGCCAGGGACGCAATGCATGGTCGATCCCAACGCCTGACGCCAATGGGCCGCGACGTATTGCTCATGCATTCCGGGTAGCGGCTCGCTGCAGCCGAGAACATAGAGGAAGGCGTCGATTACGCCGGTATACGCGGTGACCAACACGAAGCCCCATTTCATCACGGGGGATTCCGGGGTGGTACGGATGTCTATGGCAACGAACACCAACGCGATCGCCGCCAGGATGAACCACAGCAACATTACGCCATTAAGCATCGCAACCTCGCTGGCATTGGAGGACCACGACGCTACAATGGGCTATGTAGTAGCGTCGAGTTGGCGGTCCTACCAGCCTACGCCGGCTGTCCTAATCGCACGGGCCTGCGAGCCTCGTGACCGGCAAGCCCGGCGCGCAAATCAAATAATCTGCATCGCCGGAATCGGCACCTTCGGCTTGCTCTTTGGCATCATCCGCCGAGCGGCCTACGCATTCTCTCAGGTCGCGGCCATCCTCACGCACCAGCCAATTGCCACTCGCTACCGACATGTAAAACCGACAGATCAAGCGAGCCGAGCGACGCTTTCTCAACTGGAAAGCCGTGACCAGCCGCGCCTAATGGGGAGGCTGATACGCACCGCCGGGGCCGGGCTGGTACGGTCCGCCGGGACCGAGCTGGTACGGTCCGCCGGTGCCGGGCTGATATGCCGCGCCGGGGCCGGGCTGGTACGCTCCGCCGGTACCGGGCTGACATGCCACACCGGTGCCGGGCTGACATGCCACGCCGGTGCCGGGCTGGTACGGTCCGCCGAGGCCAGGCGGATATGCCGCGCCGGGGCCGGGCTGGTACGGTCCGCCGGGGCCAGGCGGATATGCCGCGCCGGGGCCAGGCTGGTACGGTCCGCCGGGGCCGGGCGGATAAGCCTCGGTGCATGAACATACACTCAGGATTGCGACCGCGAATGTCAAAGTTCTGAATGTTTTTCTGCGCTCCATTTTTTACTCCTTTTTTGAAAGGCTCGGTCACGGAGTAGAAATGGGTTTAATACGGTCTGTCATTTCCCCGTTTAGCGCAAGCAAGTTTGCGTCCACCCTTCGAGTGAGCGACGTTGCGAAATTCAACATTTTGGAACATCGGCGCGGCGCAGCCCGATCAAGGGGTTACGGTTGCCGTAAGATATGGCCGGAAGTCGCCCGCAAAACCGCTGAACGCCCCGGCTAGTCTCACCACCCTGGCGGCTTGATGAAAGTCCCGTGCTGGTCGCGCATCGTCGCCGGAAATTGAGAGGCACGAAGGACGCCGGGGCGGAT
>DASXMC010000230.1:0-2140 GCA_036495885.1 Allostellaceae bacterium
GCGCCGGGGATGTCGGTGTCGCTGGTGGCGCGCCAGCACGGGGTCGCGCCGAACCAGGTGTTCAAGTGGCGGCAGCTCTACGCCGAGGGCGGCTGGCAGCGGTTGGCGCCGGTGAAGAGGTGGTGGCGGCCTCCGAATACCGGGCTTGCAGCACCAGGTGCGCGAACTGCAGCGGCTGCTGGGCAAGAAGACGCTCGAGAACGAGATCCTGCGCGAAGCGCTCGATCTGGCACAGCCAAAAAAACGGCTGTTGCGCTCGCCCTCGTCCGCTCGGGACGACATGCCGTGAAGACGATTGCAGAGACAATCGGAGTGGCGCGCTCCAATCTGGTCGCGCAGGCGGCACCGCGGATCACCCGGGAGTGCCGCGGCCGGCGGCCCGAACCGGAAGATGAAGTGTTGGCCGAGATCAAGGCTGTCATCGCCGGCCAGCCGACCTACGGCTACCGCCGCATCCATGCACTGATTCGGCGACAGCGATGCGAACAAGGTGCGGCGGCGGTGAATGTGAAGCGGGTCTACCGGGTGATGAAGGCGCACGGCCTCCTGCTTGCGCGCCATACCGGCGCGGGCGCCGAACGACGGCATGACGGTCGGGTTGCAGTCGACCGTCCGGATACCCGCTGGTCCTCGGATGGGTTCGAGATCGGCTGCGATAATGGCGACCGGGTGCGCATTGCCTTCACCCTCGACTGCTGTGACCGCGAGGCGATCTCCTGGGTGGCGACGACCGGCGGCCTCAACAGCAGCGACATCCGCGATTTGATGATCCTGAGCGTCGAACGCCGCTTCGGGCTGGTGAACCGGCTGCCGGTGCCGATCGATGGCTGTCGGACAACGGTTCGCCCTACACCGCGTGCCAGACCCGAGCCTTCGCCGGCGAGATCGGCCTGGTGCCGCGAACCACGCCGATCGAAAGCCCGCAGTCGAATGGCATGGCCGAAGCCTTTGTCAAAACCATCAAGCGCGATTACGCGCGTGTGAGCGCTCGCCCCGATGCGGCCAGCGTTCTGGGCCAGCTCGATGCCTGGTTCGACCATTACAACCGCGCATCAGAACACCCATCTGTCCATGTCATTGAAGAAAACAGGCTATGTTGATCGGGATGCGATCCCGCGGGGCGTCGCGGGTTCCGCCGCGCCCGTTCCGTGATGGTTCGGGCTGCCGGGGAGGAGAGATCGGCGCGGCCGAAGATCCACGGACCATCCGGCAAGGGGTGGATCCCGAGGATCTCGCCGGCTTCTGCCGCGCGCCGGAGTGTCTTGGCGGCGATGTGAAGAAACTGTGCGGCTTTGTTCAATTGCAACCAGGGTTCGACCCCGTCTTCCGCCGGCTTATGCACGGGGATGCGGTGATGCGAGCGCAGTGACGTCACCCGTTCGCGGGTCCAGCGATTGCCATTGCCCGTGACGAGGCCATTCCGGTTCAGGATGCCGGCAATGAGGGCGTCATCGGCGATCAGTACAAGTTGGCGAACCGCGGCGATCACGTCTGCCGAGGTGCTATTGCGCTGACCGCGCCGGCGTCTGGGCAGACGTATCTCGCTGTGGACACCACCAATCCAATGGACCACAAGCACAACCTCCGCCGCCTCCTGGTCGATATCGGCGATCACCTCGTGGATGACGGTGCGCACGATGCGCTTCTTCAGCCGAGCATCGGTTGAGGGAGCAGTCCACACGCTCTTCAGGTCGGCAGCGAGAGCGACGAATGAGGCCGGATCGGCGGCGGGTGTCGGCGTAGTTAAGTCATGAGCGGCAATTTTGCCTTCGACTTCCGCTACATGCGCGAGCGCCTTGTTCCAACGTGCCTCCAATTCGCCGGCGACGAGCCGGTTGGCCGGATCGGCAGCGTCGTATTGACGGAAGGCCCGATCGGCGGCAAAGCGCGCCGCTTCAAGATCGCGCTCGAGCGCCGCGCGCACCTGGTCCCGCCGCTGGGTGGCTTCCGTCTCTGCCGAAACGGCGGCCGCAATGGCGCCGGGGCCGACGACGGTGAGAAGCGCATCCTCAATAGCGTCGTCGACGCGCAGGCCGCCAAAGGCAATGCAGCGCGGCTCGCCATTGTCCATCCAGCCGCGGCTGCAGCTGTAGCGCGGCATATCATGCCTTGCACCCGAGTAGCGGAGCGTCAGCTTCCG